>JAISIB010000042.1 GCA_031262265.1 Prevotellaceae bacterium | reverse complement strand
CGTCCAACCTGCCGATATGGATTATCCTATTGGGTGCGTTATTCGCCATAGGCGTGGGCAAGATGTCGTTTGGCGGTTTGGGTTGCAACCTATTTAATCCCGCCCTGTTGGGACGTGTGTTCCTGTTGTTGTCTTTTCCCGTACAAATGACTACGTGGCCGGTTCCCGGGCAAATAGGTTCGTACGTGGATGCGCAGACAAGTGCTACGCCGTTGGCTTTGATGAAGAGCGCGTTGCACGGAGATACGGCGGCATTGGCCGACTTGCCGAGTGCCTGGCAATTGTTCATAGGAGATAATAGCGGTTGCCTCGGCGAGGTCAGCGCGTTGGCGTTGCTTATCGGACTGGTTTACCTGCTTTGGAAACGAATCATCACGTGGCACATACCGGTCTCCATTCTTGCGACTGTTTTTGTATTTAGTGGCGTGATGCACTTGGTCAATCCGGCTATCTATGTCTCTCCGGTACTACAACTACTTTCCGGAGGATTGATGTTAGGTGCTATCTTTATGGCGACGGATTACGTGACTTCTCCGATGAGTACGAAAGGACAATTGATATATGGCATTTGTATCGGCTTATTGACCATCGTCATTCGATTGTTTGGCGCATATCCGGAAGGCATGTCATTCGCTATCTTAATCATGAACGCCTTCACTCCGTTGATAAATATGTATTGTAAACCGAAACGCTTTGGGGAGGTGGCGAAGAAATGAAGAAACTGGAATCATCTTTGTTGAACATGTTGTTCGTATTGACGTTTGTCACCGTGATAGCCGTCGGACTGTTGGCGGTAGTGAATGAAGTGACGCGCGAACCTATTGCTGCCGCTGCCATGCGGACGCTGAACGAAGCGTTGAAGCAAGTCGTGCCCGCATTCACCAACAATCCCGTAGCGGAAGCCGATACGTTGGAAAACGGTTTCATCGTGTATCCCGCTATGGACGGCGAGCAGTCGGTCGGTACGGCCGTTGAAGCGACGGCGATGGGCTTTGGCGGCGAACTGCGAGTGTTAGTGGGCTTCGACGCCGCCGGAAATATCTATAACTACTCGTTGTTGGCACACGCCGAAACACCGGGACTTGGTTCCAAAGCCGACGTCTGGTTCAAAGAAGGAGGTAGAGGCAGCATTATCGGTAAGAACCCGGGCGCGGAAACCTTGTCGGTTGCGAAAGACGGTGGTACGGTAGATGCCATTACGGCGTCGACAATCACGTCGCGTGCGTTCCTGAAAGCCGTGAATGAGGCCTACCAAGCTTATCATGGCAACGTAGACGCTGCGACCGGAGCCTCGTCGCAGGCGACCGCCACGCAACAATCCGATGCCCATACGGCGGCTTCGGCACAACAACATTAATAGTGGGAGGGAACATGATGAGTAATAAAGTAAAAGTCTTATTAAACGGCATCGTAACGGAGAATCCTACGTTCGTGCTGCTCTTAGGTATGTGCCCGACGTTGGGTACGACCTCGTCTGCCATCAATGGCATGGGCATGGGATTGGCGACACTCTTTGTATTGGTCTGCTCCAACTCGGTCATATCGCTGGTGAAAAACCTCATTCCCGATATGGTGCGCATTCCGTGTTATATAGTGGTCATCGCTTCGTTCGTGACATTGCTGCAAATGGTGATGCAAGCCTATCTGCCCGATTTGTATCAGTCGTTGGGGTTGTTCATCCCGCTGATAGTGGTGAATTGTATCTTGTTGGGACGTGCCGAATCGTTCGCTTCCCGCAATTCCGTGGGACTGTCCGCACTGGACGGCCTCGGAATGGGACTTGGCTTTACGCTTGCGTTGACGCTCTTGGGAGCCGTACGTGAGTTTCTGGGGACGGGCAAGATATTCAACCTCACTCTGATGAGTGAAGACTACGGCATGCTGCTGTTTGTGCTTGCTCCGGGTGCGTTTATCGCTTTGGGTTATCTGATTGCTATTATTAATCGCTTCAATAAAGCATAATATTCGATTGGTATGGAATACCTGATTATATTTATATCGGCCATTTTTGTAAACAACATCGTGTTATCGCAGTTTCTCGGCATCTGCCCGTTCTTGGGTGTATCCAAGAAAGTAGAGACTGCGGGTGGTATGGCCGCCGCCGTCGCGTTCGTATTGACAATCGCCACGATCGTTACGTTTCTGATACAGAAATATCTACTGGACGCCTACGGTCTGGGCTATTTACAGACGATTACGTTCATTCTGGTCATCGCAGGACTGGTACAGATGGTCGAGATTGTTTTGAAGAAAGTTTCTCCGGCACTCTATCAGGCGTTAGGCGTGTTTCTGCCGTTAATCACGACGAATTGCTGTGTGCTCGGCGTGGCGATTCTGGTCATTCAGAAAGATTACGACCTGCTAACCGGTACGGTCTACGCTTTCTCTACGGCTTTGGGGTTCGGCTTGGCACTTATTCTCTTTGCCGGCATGCGCGAGCACATGAGCTTGGTGAAGATTCCGAAAGGGATGGAAGGAACGCCCATTGCATTGGTGACGGCAGGCCTGTTGGCAATGGCTTTTATGGGTTTTTCGGGGATAGTTTAACGATTCGTAGGAGAAAAAACGGGTAAAACGATAAAAAGTAACTGTTTATATACAATAACTAACAGTTCTTTACTTATCTTTGCGCCGTTTCCCATGTAACACTATATAGATACGATGAAAGGACAGATACTTGTAACGGGCGGAACCGGTTATATAGGCTCACATACGGCGGTTGAATTGCACAACGCAGGTTACGAAGTGATATTGGTGGACAATCTATCCAATTCGACGATTGAGGTGGTGGACAACGTTGCCCATCTGATTGGCAAGCGGCCGCACTTCGAACAGGTAGATTGCTTGGATTATGCGGCAATGGATGCGTTGTTTACCAAATATACGGGTATTCGTGCCGTGATCCATTTCGCGGCGTTCAAGGCCGTAGGCGAATCGGTCGATCAGCCCCTAAAATATTATCGAAACAATCTTATTTCTTTGATCAACTTGCTTGAATTGATGCCCAAACACGGTGTGAAAGGCTTGGTATTCTCGTCGTCGTGTACCGTATATGGGCAGCCCGACGTATTGCCTGTGACGGAAGATGCACCGGTGAAGCACGCGGAGTCTCCTTACGGGAATACCAAGCAAATCAACGAAGAGATTATTTATGATACGGTACGGTCGGGTGCGCCGATACGTGCTATCTTGTTGCGCTACTTCAATCCGATCGGAGCGCATCCTTCGGCATTGATAGGAGAGTTGCCCAACGGCGTGCCGCAAAACCTGATTCCCTATCTGACACAGACGGCCATCGGTATCCGAGAGTGCCTGAACGTGTTCGGAGACGACTATCATACGCCCGACGGCTCGTGTATTCGTGATTTTATCAACGTGGTGGATCTGGCGAAGGCACATGTGGTGGCCATAGAGCGGCAACTGGCGGACAAACAATCCGAACCGGTGGAAGTGTTCAACGTAGGTACGGGTCGGGGGCTGTCGGTATTGGAATTGATACAGGCCTTTGAGCGGGCTACGGGCGTGCCTCTGAACTATAAGATTGTCGGTCGGCGTGCCGGAGACATCGAACAGGTGTGGGCGAACCCCGATAAGGCGAACAAGGTGCTGGGTTGGCAGGCCGAAACGAGTATCGACGATACGTTACGCTCGGCTTGGAATTGGCAATTGAATTTGAGAGAACGCGGTATCCAGTGATACCGTTCATATAGTATGTTTTCATTTTTATAGCAATTCCTATTCATGGAATTGTTTGCTGTGACGTTTTCTTCCGAGACAGACGCCGTATGCGAATAAGGTGGCTGTATGCTCGTAAGGGCGAATCGGAGGACGACTAATAGTTTTGTCGTGTTTTATTTTGTGTTTGTGTTGTAGTAGTAATACGATGAGAATCGTGTTGCTACTTTTTTATGTACTTTTGCAGTCGCAAACGAATATCTATAACTGCCATACAAATGAAAGCATTGGTTAAGCTTCGTCCGGAACGAGGACTCTGGATGCAAGATATGCCCACTCCGATGGTGGGCGTGAACGACGTCCTCATCAAAATCAGGAAAACCGCGATTTGCGGAACGGATCTTCATATTTACAGGTGGGACAAGTGGTCGCAGCGCACGATTCATACGCCGATGATTATCGGTCATGAGTACGTAGGCACTGTGGTAGAGATGGGAGCGGGCGTGCGCAATCTCTCGGTGGGCGACCGCGTCACCGGAGAAGGTCACATCGCCTGCGGATTCTGTCGCAATTGCCGGCGAGGAAAGAAACATGTGTGCGAAAATATCATTGGCGTGGGAGTCAACCGCGACGGAGCCTTTGCCGAGTACCTGTGTATTCCGGCCGAGAACGTCGTCAAGTTGGACGAGCGTATTTCCGATGACATGGCCGCCATTATGGATCCGTTCGGGAATGCGACGCACACGGCACTCTCCTTTCCCGTCTTAGGAGAAGACGTTCTCATCACCGGAGCAGGCCTGATCGGGTCGATGGCAACGGCTATCTGCCGATTCGCAGGGGCGCGCAATATCGTGGTGAGCGACCTGAGCGACTATCGGTTGGACATAGCCAAGCGCATGGGGGCTACGCTAACCATCAACCCCAAACGCGGAGACACCGTACAGAAAGCCATGAAACAACTTCACATGCACGGATTTGACGTCGGACTGGAAATGTCGGGCGCGCCGGTGGCTCTCAACGAGATGATAGAAAGCATGTACAGCGGCTCGAAAATAGCTATGCTCGGCATACAACCCGAAGGGACGGCCGTAGATTGGGACGCCGTTATCTTCAAAGCCCTCACTATCAAAGGTATTTACGGGCGCGAGATGTGGGAGACATGGTATAAGATGCAGCAGATGCTTATCTCGGGTATCAACCTGACGCCGATCATCACGCACCACTTCTCCGTAGACGACTACCTGAAAGGCTTCGAGGTCATGGACGGCGGCGAGTGCGGAAAAGTCATCCTGAATTGGGAATAAGTTACAATTTCTCCCACACCTGATACCTGACGATGCCTTGCTCCGTGCGTTGTTGCTCGAAGGCGTCGCGCTCCAACACCTGCACGAGCATCTTCTCTTTTTTGTTTGTTTTACGTCAATTGAAATTCTTTGCGCCGCAAGACGAAGCTGTTACTCAGGTACTTCTCGCGTACGATGGTATTCTCGGCCAATTCTTCGGGCGTACCCTGAAAGAGAATCTTTCCCTCGAAGAGCAGGTAAGCGCGGTCGGTGATGCTGAGCGTCTCCTGTACGTTGTGGTCGGTAATCAGAATGCCGATATTCCTGTCTTTGAGCCGCCAGACGATTTGTTGAATATCTTCTACCGCGATGGGGTCTACGCCGGCAAAAGGTTCGTCAAGCATGATAAACTTGGGGTCGATGGCTAAGCAACGCGCAATCTCGGTTCGTCGCCGTTCGCCGCCGGACAGTTGGCTGCCCAAGTTCTTGCGTACCTTTTCCAATCGAAATTCGGCTATCAGTTGCTCCAATTTGTCTTTCTGGTATTCGTATGACTTGTCCGTCATTTCCAATACGGACGCGATGTTGTCTTCGACGCTCATGGCGCGAAAGACGGAAGCCTCTTGCGCTAAATATCCGATACCGTGCTGCGCCCGTTTGTAAACGGGGAATTTGGTGATGTCCGTGTCATTCAAGAAGATACGACCTTCGTTAGGGGTAATGAAGCCGACGGTCATATAGAAGGAAGTCGTCTTGCCGGCTCCGTTAGGTCCCAACAGTCCGACGATTTCCCCTTGTTTCACATGAATGGACACATGGCTCACGACGGTGCGTTTGCCATATTTCTTGACCAAATCTTCTGTGCGAAGAACCATCTGTTCGCTCTCCTTTTCGCCTTCCATACTTTCTTAATTTGAGGCAAAAGTAGTGAAAATCGGCACAGAATTGATTACTATTCCGTATTTTTGCACTCAATCAGTGAGAAAACAGAGATGTTCAAAGCTCTACATACCACCGGACGCTACCTATTGCTCATGCGTCGCACTTTTTCCATACCGGAAAGGATGAGCGTCTATGGTCGTCAGTTGCTGAAAGAAATGGAGCAATTGGGCATCAATTCCATTGGTATCGTACTGCTCATTTCATTTTTCATCGGGGCGGTGATAACGATTCAAATCAAGCTAAATATCGAAAGCCCGTGGATGCCGCGATGGACGGTGGGATACGTGACGCGTGAGATTATGCTATTGGAGTTTTCCTCTTCTATCATGTGTTTGATATTGGCCGGAAAGGTCGGTTCCAATATCGCTTCCGAGTTAGGCACGATGCGCATTACGCAGCAGATTGACGCATTGGATATTATGGGTGTCAACTCTGCCGCCTTTCTAATTCTCCCCAAGATTGTCGCCTTGGTATTGATGATACCCGTATTGGTGACGTTCAGTATCTTTGCCGGCATGATCGGTGCGTTCGCTACGTGTTGGGTGGGCGGTATCATGACGGCGGCCAACTTAGAGTACGGCCTGCAATATTGGTTGACGGAGTGGTATCTGTGGAGTGCCTACATCAAATCGTTCTTCTTTGCCTTCATCATTGCCAGCGTCTCTTCGTTTTTCGGATATACGGTAGACGGCGGTTCGATAGAGGTCGGAAAAGCGTCGACCAATTCGGTGGTGGCTTGTAGCGCGCTGATCCTGTTTGCGGATATTATACTGACCAAGCTATTGACAGGCTTATGATTACAATCAATCATCTATATAAGTCTTTTGACGGAGTGGAGGTGCTGACGGACGTCAATGCGGTCTTCGAAGAAGGTAAGACCAATCTGATTATCGGTCAGAGCGGTTCCGGCAAAACGGTATTGATGAAGTGTATCGTCGGTCTGTTGCGTCCCGATAGCGGCGAACTGTTTTATGGTGATACCAACTTCCTGACGTTGCGTAAGTCGCAGCAAAAGAAACTACGACAGAAGATGGGGATGATTTTCCAGAGTGCGGCGTTGTTTGATTCGATGACGGTGCTGGACAACGTGATGTTTCCGCTCAACATGTTTAGTCATGATACCTACCGCGACCGTCTGCGCCGTGCGAACGCTTGTATAGACCGTGTCAATCTCTCGGACGCCACCGGCAAGTATCCCAGTGAATTGAGCGGCGGTATGCAGAAACGCGTAGCTATTGCGCGTTCTATCGTACTGAATCCGAGATTCCTGTTCTGCGACGAGCCTAACTCGGGATTAGACCCGAAAACCTCGTTGGTCATCGATGATTTGATTCACAGTATTACCCAAGAATACAATATGACGACTATCGTCAACACGCACGATATGAATTCGGTGATGGCTATCGGTGAGAAGGTTATTTTTATACACGAAGGCGTAAAGGCGTGGGAAGGTACAAAAGACACGATATTTACCGCCGGCAATCAGACGCTGAACGACTTCATCTTTGCTTCCGACTTGTTCCGAAAGGTAAAGGAAGTGGAGATTATGCAGCAGGAAGGGTAGAAAAACAGAAGCCGCACCGGTGATGTGATGAAACTCCGAATGACAGGATTTGAGTGCCCGCTCTCTTTGTAATCCACCGACTTAAAGTTTCCTTTGCAGGATGTGGCCCGCCATCGAGATGCGAAGCTTGTCTCGGTATTTCTGATTAAATTGATGAGTTTCCCGATCTAACCAATACGGCTTCTGTGTGACAAAAATAGGGAGTATATGCCGAAACGACAAATATTCCCTACTTTTTAACCCCTGAGCGGAGTGTTTTTAACGATTGTATACCCTTAGAGCTATCCTCACGGCAGCGTAAATGTAATGGGCTGCAACCCTTCACCCGTGATGTGTACGGCTATCGGTTCGGTGGCGTCGCGATCCGGACGGATGAGCAATTGCGCCTTACCGCTGAACGCGTGTATATCCAACTGTCGGGGATTGCTACCTGCTGCCGGACGTTCCACCTCTTGGAAGGCCGGATTACCGTTGCCGTAGCCGAGTATCGTGGCCGCCCCGGTGATACTTACTTGCATAGCGTTCATCGCATCGGGCACTTCGTGTCCTTTCTTATCGAATAACGAGAGGTTGATCACTTGTAGGTCATCGAACTTGTGTGTCTCCTGTCGGATGTTGGTAGCCTCGCCTGTCGTTTCGATACGGGTCTGGATGATACGTTTACCGTTCTTGTAACCGCGGGCTTCTACCTTACCGGGTTGATAGACGGCCGTCCATTCCAAATGTCCGTTCTTCGGCATGGACTGTCTTCCGAGACGTTTGCCGTTGACAATCAGTTCCACTTCGTCGCAGTTGCTGTATGCCCATACGCTGACGGTATCTCCTTCGTGTCCTTTCAGGTTCCAATGCGGCAATATATGTAGCACGGGTTCGTCTGTCCACCATGATTTTAGGTAGTAGGCTTCGTCTTTCGGGAAGCCGCAGTAATCGAGGATTCCGAATTGCGAACCGGTAGCCGGAAACGACATCGGGTTGGGTTCGCCGCGATAATCGAACCCCGTCCAATAGAACAATCCACCCAGCCACGGACGTTCGTCGTAGAATTGCCAACCGGTTTCTATAACGTTCATCTTGGGAGCTTGGCGTTGATTGCGATTGCGTTCGGGCACACGGTTGATAGCGGCCATCCAACCTTTCTGACGGTCGGTAAAGTAGACGCCACGCGTACCGGATCCGCTCGTCTCTTCCGCACCGTAGGCTTTCCAATCGGGATGTTGACGGTGGAAGCCGTCTACGTTGTTCTGACGGATATAGTTATAGCCCTTCACGTCCGTTCCGGCCAACATGACCGTACCGCCGGATATGCCGGCCGTCGTCGGGCGCGTGGAGTCTATCTGATGCACGTAGGCAGACATAGAATGAGCGATGCGCAATCCCATCTCATTGCCTTCCAATGCCCATTCCTCGTTGCCGATACTCCACAGAATGATACTCGGATGGTTACGGTCGCGTACAATCATGCGCTCCAACCAGTCGATGTGTTCTTTGTTCGTACCCATCAGACGGTTCTCGTCGATGACGAGCATACCTAAGCGGTCGCAGAGGTCAAGCATGGCGACGGCCGCCGGATTGTGAGAAGAACGAATCGCATTGCTACCGATAGCTTTCAACTGACGAATACGGTATTCCCAAAGTCCTTCCGGTACGGCTACGCCCACGCCGGCATGGTCGAGGTGCAGATTCGTTCCTTTCAGTTTGACGGGTTTCCCATTGAGTAGAAAGCCTTGTTCGGGGTCGAAGACGGCCGTACGAATACCAAAGGTAGTCGGATACGTATCCGTCAATTTCCCGTCTATATATATATCGGTGTGTAGCGTATAGAGATAGGGATAGTCCAAGTCCCACAGCTCGGGAGCATTGACTTGCAACAGTTGCAGGCCTGTCCATCCGGATTTGGCGGCAATCTCTCCGTCAGTAGGCCTCGTCTTAGCCACTTCCAGACCTTCGGCGTCTATAAGACGTTGTACGATTTGAAAGGAAGTTTTTTCGTTACCGTCGTTAAATAATTTCGTTTCCACGTTCACTGTGGCCGAACCACAGTCGCATACGTCGGTAGTGACGTACGTGCCGAACGGAGCCACGTGTACGGGAGCCATCTTGTGTAGCCATACGTTTTGATAGATGCCGGCTCCCTCGTAATACCACCCCTCTTCGGTAGTGGCGTCCACGCGCACGGTCAGGATGTTCTCGCCGCCGTAGTTCAGGTAGTCGGTGACGTCATACACTTGCGATGCGTAGCCGCTCGGTTCGGTACCCAAGTAGAATCCGTTGCAGAAAAGTTGTGCGTTGCGGAAGATGGCTTCGTACTCCACGTAGATACGCTTCCCGAAGTCTTCTTCGGGCACTTCGAAGCGTTTGCGATACCAGCCGATGCTTGTCTGCGGATACCGCCACCCTACGG
Organism: Prevotellaceae bacterium; assembly: GCA_031262265.1. Taxonomy (GTDB): domain Bacteria; phylum Bacteroidota; class Bacteroidia; order Bacteroidales; family Bacteroidaceae; genus JAISIB01. The sequence continues at coordinate 5,074 of JAISIB010000042.1, read as the reverse complement.
TCTTATAGCCGTGACTATGACTGGCTTGTCCGCTATACGGCAGATCGACTACCCAATCGTGGGGCAGGTTCACCGTTTGCCATTGGCTGTCGTCGAACTCGGTCGAGATAGGGGCTTTGCTGCGATTGAAAGCGGCCGCTTTGGCGAAATACGTAAAATATTCCAGTCCGTGCTGGAAGTCTTTCTGCATACTGGAAGCATCACCATAGGCAAACTTCCAATTGTCGTTAATCGATATGCGTTCGCGCACGGTCTGTGCGCCGGTTAGTTGGCATCCCAACAGGCATGCGAGGAGGAGAATTGTTGTTCTCATGGGTATATAAGTTGTAAATTGTTGCCAAAGATACGAAGTTTGTTTCATATTCAAAACTTTACCGTCTGCTTTTCGCTACTCATCGCTCCCACCATGCCAAAGCCATTCTCTACGTTGGAAGGGATGTAGACAGGTGATGCGAAGATGTCTTTACTTTCGTCTGAGGACTCGGTTGGTCCTAGTACGCTGTACTGATAATAATCCTGATCATCTGTATTATTCGTACGCTGTTTAATATCTAATGCTCTCAGATAGAAGTAGTAATCTTCTGTTAGGGTTTGTAACGTGACGCTTACCGTCGGATTCCGTGTCATCAATACATCGCCGTATGCGGATTGATCAATGGACGTATCTATAATAAATTCATAGGCTTCTCCATCGAACAAATCATCAGAAAAAATAGGTTGGCTACCGTTTTCTGATTGTGTGAATATTATATCTGAAGAGCTAAAAGTAGATGTAGCACGACTCACCCATTTTTCTTGCAATTCACCGGAACTTTCATCGATATAAGAATAATAATGCTCGGCACTACTATTGACTCTAAGTCTATAACCATTGCGCTGTCCGAGAGGATCGGTAATACGTAGTTTTATACGAGTCTGAAAATACCGATCGGATCCGGTTTCTACTGTGAATGTATCTACTTGTACGATACTTATCTTACTGGCGTTCGGTATGGTCACATTAGTCCAAACATCTTCATAGTCGGACGAATAAGCATCCGTATGTGCCTGTATGTACAGGCGGTCGCCTGCCTTGGGGATATAGCTACTGAGATAGGTCGTCTCATATCTATTTCTATTGTAGCTAAATCTATTCGGAGTAACGTATCTCATCGTATACTGATCCTTATCGTTGACGGTCAACTTGACGTCGGCTTTGCGGATAGTTAAGAAATCCAACGTACTATAGAGATCGCTACGTAAATCGCCGTAGAACAAGCTACCACTTAAATGTAGATAGAACATACTGTCCGGTTGAGCCAGCGCATTGATGACCAATTTGTTTCGTGATTCTTCGTGACTAAAAGTCAGTGTTTTCTCGCACGACATCAATATGCAAGCTCCTATTACGATAGAAAAAACAATTCGTTTCATAGTCTTAAAATTCATAAGTGTAACTAATAGACGGCATGAGAGGCAATATGCAAATACCTTTCAGAACCGGTTCGTAACCTTCATAGGCTGCATATACTACCGAAATATTTTTGTGGTTATAGAGGTTATAAAGGCTGATATTAAAAGTTCCTTTTGCTCCGTTACGGAAAAAAGTGTAGAAGTTTAGTGAGACATCCATGCGGTGGTAAGCCGGCAGTTGGAATCCGTTGCGCTCTTTGTAGCTGTCCCAAAAAATGTAAGTATTGTATTGGGTGAGTGAGTAGTAGTAATCCAATGCCAATGTTCGCCGTTGGCCGGGATGGTACTGAAATATCCATGATAGTTCGGCGTCTTTGGTTAATTGGTGGGTCATGGTAATACTTAGATTATGTCGGTAGTCATTGGCGGCATAGAATGCTTTGCCGGCATTGATGATGTTATCCGGTTGATCGAATAATCGCATTGACTTCGACCACGTGTAACTTAACCATCCGGTAGTCTTGCCTATTTTTTTGCGGGCGAATAGTTCCACGCCGTAAGACCATCCCTTACCAACGGCTATCATCTCTTCCCAATTGGCAGCACTCTGCATAAATGATGAACCTTCCTTGTATTCGTACAAGTTATTTATCTGTTTATAGTAACCTTCCAACGATAGTTCGTAGGTGTTATTCGGTTCGTAGCTCAGACCGGCAGACCATTGTAATGATGTGGTGAGCGGGAATTTCTTCGTAACGGGTACCCACATGTCTGAGGGTGAAACCAGATAAGTATTACTCAGCAGATGGATAGCTTGCCGCATGGATGAAAAACCGGCTTTGAGTGAGAGCTTGTCATTCAATGAATAGCGGGCACTGAGGCGGGGTTCGAGCGATTGGTAAATGGTACCGTCGGTAGAGTAGAGCGCGTAGCGCAAACCGGCATTGGCTTGTAGACGTGAAGTAATCGGGATGTCGTCTTCTATATATATGGCCATCGAATTCATTCGTAGCTTGTGACCACCAATGGTATCTTGTATGACACTATATTCCCATATACTGTCGGGGTTAATCCAATCTTGCCTCTGATACGCTTCATTGAGCGTTTCAATGGTTGGGTTAAAACTTTGTGTCGTAGCCTGTACGCCCCAACGTAGATTATGCGCGTCTCGTACACGGTAATGAAAGTCTGCCGCCAATGTCAATTCACTAATACCGGAATTGGCTGTCATGTAGCTATCTTCTTTGGTATAATTATCTGTTAGGAATAATTTTCCGATTTGAATAGGGTCTGTCATGCCATATCGATGTGTACGTTCTCTGACACTACCCGTAGTAATATGATAATGATAACGACTATAATACGCGTTAGACCGGATGGATAGTTTCTCATTTAATTTGTACGACCAATTGATTGTAGCAAGTGTGTTTCCCCACGTATTTGTAGTGTACTCCTCCGAATCATACTGATGGGAATAAAGTAGTCGATTCGTTTCCGGATCTCTTTTTTCCGCATACGTCGTATTCGTCGTAGGCTCTGTATCTACTCGGTCGTTACCTACATAGAAAAAGGCCGTGAGGCGATTGTTCTCGGAAAACTTGTGCGCCAGTTTCAGGTTTACGTCATAGTAGTTCATATTACCGTACGTCTCCAACGCTCTCGTGTCATCATACATTTTCCGAAGGGCGGGTTGCACGAGTAAATCGAAATAGGACATACGGGCAGCCACATTGAAAGAAGTCTTCCCTTTTTGTAAGGGTCCTTCGGCATGAATACTTGACGATAGCAGCCCGACCGTCGCTCCGCCGTGGTAACGCTCGTAGTCACCTTCTTTGATATCCATCTCCACCACGCTCGACAAACGAGATCCGTAGCGGGCAGGGAAAGCTCCCTTGTACAAGGCTACGGCACTTACCATATTGGCGTCTATGGCCGATATGAATCCTTTCAGGTGCTCGGTGTTGTATATAGTGGCGCCGTCCAAAGTGATTTGATTCTGGTCGTAATTGCCTCCACGCACGTAGATACCTGCATTGCCGTCGCTCACGGCTTGCACGCCGGGTAGTAGTTGCAGTGCTTTCATGATGTCTGTTTCACCTAACAAGGTCGGCAGTCTCTGAATTTCACGTATCGGCAACTCAATGGCACTCATTTGACTACTTAGTATGCCCAGATTACGACGTGAAGCCAAGACTTGTACTTCGGGCAACCGATTGTCTTGTCGCAACAGAACCTGAATGGTCGTGTCTCGTCGGAGGGTGAGTTCCAATGTTTGTGTCGTGTAGCCGGAAAAGCTGACACGCAGGCTCATGTTTCCTGTCGGCAGACGTAAACTGAATCTGCCTTCCCGATCGGCTGCTTGTCCGTTTTGCAGTTGTTGGACATAGACGTTGGCGTCAGGCAGCGGATTCCGTGTTTCGATGTCTATCACACGACCACTCACGGTAACGGTCTGTGCCATCATAGTCAAAGGCGGAGTGATAAGGCAGAAGAGTAGCCAACACAGCCACCGCCCGGTCGAACAAAGTTGATATTTCATGATGCATAAGATTAGGTTTATAACAGGGACAAAGATATGTATTTACTTTAAGAATCAGGTCGATTGCGCTGATTTAGTTTAAGTTTTTCTATTCCGAATTCCAAACACAGGATGTTCAATATCAGAAAGATAAGGAACGAAGATCCGTCTGTGTAGGCTACGTGGCGGATAGTTAAGTGATACAGCATTTGTGCGAACAGGAAGAATACCGTCAGCAGAATGGCTGCACGAGTAGCCCAGATGCGTATTTGTTCCGTCTGATGACTTTCGTCTTTGCACAAGGCGAGCAGGGTCATCAGCGCACCGAACATCAGTAGCAGTTTGGCGCATTCTTTGTAGAACATCAGGTTGTCGTCGGTCATTCGCCCTGTGAAGTACATCAAGAAGGGCAAACAGACGGCAATGGCCAGTACGATGTAGCCCATCGGGCGGCAGAAGGGTGGAAGCAGTGCTTTCATGAATTTTCTTTTCTTGCTTTTAGGATTGTTAGACCCTACAAATATACGAAAAAGCTTTGAAATCCATCAAAAACAATTGAAAATGCAAACAAGACAAACAATTGAAATGGCTGCTACATTGATTATGACAACAAAAAAGCCCGCAAGGAATTATACCTTGCGAGCTGTTTCTTTTTTGCCGCGAATCGCTTGCAGCAAATCGGCGACTGCCACGTGTGACCCCGGAGGGATTCAAACCCTCGACCTTCAGAACCGGAATCTGACGCTCTATTCACTAAGCTACGGAGCCAAAAGCGGTGCAAAAGTACATAAAATACCGAACCTCGCCTAACGTTCCATGTATTATTTGCGTACCTTTGCCGAAGATGAACATAACAACGCGTTTCCATGAATGTAAGAATTGAAGAAAGTTGGCGGCAACGTCTGCAAACGGAGTTTGACAAACCCTATTTCGAGCGGTTGACCGAATTCGTCCGCGACGAGTATCTCCGGCAAACGGCATTTCCTCCGGGTGGTTTGATATTCAATGCGTTCGATTTATGCCCGTTCGACAAGGTCAAGGTGGTCGTTATCGGGCAAGACCCTTACCATGGCACGGGGCAGGCGCACGGTTTGTGTTTCTCCGTCAACGAGCACGTCCAGATGCCGCCGTCGCTACAAAATATCTTCAAAGAAATGCAAGCGG
>JAISIB010000058.1 GCA_031262265.1 Prevotellaceae bacterium | reverse complement strand
CCGTTTATCTTTTTGTAAATCGTCTTTTGATGCGTAATTATAATAAAATTCCATACCTTCGGATCTATTAAAGCCAGCAGGTTCAATCGGTCGCAAAAATCCCTTCTCACATAGCCTATCACATATTGCCGATATTACCCATAGTTGTAACGGGGATATCTTATCTGTGTGTTTATACTTATTACTAAATTTCTTAGAAAAGTCAATACTACACTTCACATTGATATTTATACCACGTTTCTTTAAGTCTGCAGAAAGCCATCCTGGCGTATTCAGATCCGAAAAGAAATACCAAATATCATATACGAGTTCAGGATATAATATGCCATAATTTGAAATATCTACCATAGTGCGCTTATTATTTTAAGTTATACAACTATTGATTATGATCCCTTGTTATAAAATATCAATTCTTAATCCCCTACAAAAATACCACTTCTTAACGAGACTACTGTTTTATCCCAGAAAAATATCAAAGCCGCTCGTTGAATTTTCCGGCTTCGTTATTTAAACAAGCGGCTTTGATATTTTATTTTCCTCGTAAGATAATGCGGGTTCGGTTATGAAAAGAAAAATAAGAGTTTTTGGGGTCGCAATTTGCGACCTCAGAAAGAGAAACGAATTATAACTGTAAATATAAACGGCGTCTGATGTTTACTTTAAGATTTTCCTATTCTCCACCTCTTGCAATACTTTCATTTGCTGTATGGCAATTTGATTCAATTTGATAAGTCTTTCCCGTTGTGAGAGACCCTCATTGATAAAAACAGCGTTGAGGTTTTCCATATTCGACAAGCAGATCAGTTCATTGATTGTTGCGTAATCACGAATATTGCCTTTCAACTCGGGGTTTGCATCACGCCAATCTTTCGCTGTCACTCCGAATAGTGCCATATTTAGCACGTCCGCTTCACTGGCATAGACAATGGAAACTTGTTTTGCCGTAAGTGCGGCAGGAATAAGATTATGTTTTATGGCATGGGTGTGAATGTGGTAATTGATTTTTGCCAATTCCCGTTTTGCCGACCAACCGATTTGTTGTTGTTCTTGTTCTTTAAGGCGTTGGAACTCCTTGACGATATAGATCTTAAATTCGGGGCTAATCCATAAGGCAAATTCAAAAGCAATATCCTTGTGGGCATACGTTCCGCCGTAGCGTCCCGTCTTTGCTTGCAAGCAGATAAGGTTTGTTTTCTCGATCAACTCCTTAACACTGGTTTTAAAACTATGAAGTCCCGCTTGATTTTTAATTATGGCGAATTCGTCATAATTAAATGCAGGGTTATAGATTTGTTCCCAAATTCCAATATATTCCAACGTATTGCGGTTTCGCAACCAATCGGAGACGAAAAAATCTCCGTCTTTGGCTCTAAGCATATCCGTGATGCAAATATAATCCTCGTTCTCAATGGTTATAACGGTTACTGCCGTATCTTTTACGTTTATTTTTGCCATATTCAGGTTGTATTTCTGACAAAAGTACAAATTCCTAATCGTTTGGGCAATAATATCAGTTGCTTTTATTAGATTGCCCTACCCGAGAAAAATATCAAATCCACTCGTTGAATTTTCCGGCTTCGTTATTTAAACAAGCGGCTTTGATATTATATTTCCCTCGTAAGTTAGTTACTCCCCCAACAACATTTTTCTCCGCTTCGAGGGAATTATTCCCGACGCAGATGTAACTTTGCCGACGAATAACGGTGAGAATGAAAAATTACTTGCTATATACGGTGGCACTGACTGTGACGGTGCTATTGGTACTGTTGCTCATAGGCGCATTGCCGCCGCTACGCATAGGCTCGCAGGCGTTGCGCCGCGTAGATCTGCTGGCCGACGTGCGCGTGCCTCAGCCCGAGGTGACGGACAGTGTAGCTTTGCCGTCGCCGCCGAAGCCGGCTTTCGTAGACTCGTGCCGCACGGGAATGACCTGCATCGAAGATTTCAGCGACTCGTCCATGCGGGGTATGGCGGCTTTCTATCGGGCGTTAGACGAAGCTGGACGGCGTCCCGTGCGCATCGCCTATTTCGGAGACTCGTTCATTGAGGCCGACATCCTGACGGCCGATCTTCGGGAAATGTTACAAAAACAATACGGCGGCAACGGTGTTGGTTGGGTGGATATGACTTCTGCCACGTACGGGTTTCGTCCGACGGTGCGCCATGCGTTTCAAGGATGGGAAAGCCACGCACTGAACGATACGATAGAGCCTTTTCAACCCGAGAAGCAGGGTATCAACAGTCGCTACTTCGTGCCGCTGACGGACGCCTACACCGAGTTGCGCGGGCAGAAGAAATATGCTTCGCGGTTAGACACCTGTACGTCGGCCACCGTCTATTTTCATAACTACGGAGAGTTGCAACTGACGGCTTCCGTCAACGGACGACGGGCAGAACAATCATTTTTCAGTTCTTCGGAACATTTGCAACAGATGACCGTCACGGGACATATCGGGTCGGTACGCTGGACGGTAGACCGAGCGGATTCGGCCGTTTTCTTCGGTGCGACAATGGACGCGGACAAGGGTATCGTACTGGATAACTTCGCCATGCGCGCCAGTGCAGGTATGAATTTGCGATACATCCCTACGCAAACGTTGAAAGACTTTGACCGTATGCGGCCGTACGACTTGGTGGTATTGCAATTTGGGCTGAATGCCATGACGCCGCGCGGGGTCAACTACACGCACTACGAGAAAGGCATGGTCGCCGCCGTCGAACATTTGAAAAGCTGCTTTCCCGAAACAGCCTTCCTATTGATCGGCGTGGGAGATCGTGACGAAAAGGACGAGAACGGGAATCTGCGCACCATGCCGGGAATGAAGAATCTGCTACGCTACCAACAGAATATGGCCGCCGCTACGGGTATTGCGTTTTGGAACATGTACGAGGCTATGGGCGGCGAAGCGAGCATGGCCAAGTTAGTAGAATCGGATCCGCCGATGGCTAACTATGACTATACCCATATCAATTTTCGTGGCGGGAACTACATTGCCGGACTGCTCTTCGAAGCTATTGTCTACGGCAAAGAACAGTATGACAGGAGGGAGGCCTATGAGGCGGAGTAGGTCGATGCTGGGATTCATTGCCGCAATAGCGTGTCTCTCGGCACAGGCGCAAGACCGAATGCCCGTGCCGTCCGTCGTCGAACGACCCTTGATAGACATTCTGCCGTTGCCCGAATACTACCGCCCCGACTCCGTTTTCTTCTCCGTCGCCCTGCCCGAAGGTTTTCAAGATGCGAGTGCTGACACTTTCATTGACCCTCGTCAGACCCTGTACCCGCTCTATGAGCGACTTTTCTTGATGCGTACGCAAATGCCGTGGGATAGCTTGTCCATTCTGCATATTGGCGACAGCCACGTGCGGGGACATTACTTTCCGCAGGCAATGGGTGCCGCTATGCGCATAGATTTTGGTGCCGTGGGGTATGAAGATATGGGAGTCAACGGGGCTACCTGCCTGACATTTACGCATGCACAACGTATCCAAGCCATTCGGGAGCATCGGCCGGCATTGCTGATCGTTTCGTTCGGCACCAATGAAGCGCACAACCGCCGATATTCTTCGGCCGCGCACTATCAACAGATAGACGAACTCATTCGTTTGCTGCGCGAGGCTTGTCCCGACGCGCCGATATTGCTGACTACGCCACCGGGAGCCTACGAGCGTATCCGCCGCAACGGACGACGGGTTTACACCGTCAACAAGCGTACGGAACAGGCTGCCACCACCATCCGTCGCTATGCCGACGAACACGGACTGGCCTGCTGGGACTTGTACACCCTGAGCGGAGGCTCGCAAGCGGCCGTCAACTGGTGGAACAGCGGACTGATGCGCCTCGACCACATCCACTTCTTGGAAGCCGGCTACCGCTTGCAGGGCGAATCTTTATATCAAGCCCTCATAAACGGGTACAATACCTACATAACCACCCATCCATGAACGGAATAGACCTGCATCGTCTGATAGAGACACTGAGCTACGACCCGCATGCTCCGATGATATTCAATAGCGGAGTATTCTTGTGGTTGTTCGCGGCTTTTGTCATTGTCTATGCGTTGTTGCATCGAGCAGACACGGCACGTATCCTATTCGTCACGGCTTTCTCCTACTACTTCTACTATAAGAGTAGCGGTTTTTATTTCTTCTTGTTGGCCATTGTCACGGTGGGCGATTTCCTATATGCCCAAGCGATGTCTCGCACCGAACGTAAAAGATGGAGGAGATTCTGGGTGGTGATGAGCTTAACGACCAATCTGGGGTTACTTACCTATTTCAAGTACACCAACTTCTTCGGGAGTATCCTATCGGGATTAGTTGGCACCACGTTCGAGCCGCTAAATATATTTTTGCCCGTAGGTATTTCCTTTTTCACGTTTCAATCGCTTAGTTATACTATCGACGTGTACCGCCGACAGATTACTCCGATCAACCGTCTGCTCGATTATGCGTTCTACGTATCGTTCTTTCCGCAGTTGGTAGCAGGGCCTATCGTTCGGGCACGCGACTTCATCCCACAGATACGTCAGCCGTTACGAGTCACGCAGGAGATGTTCGGACAAGGTGTATGTTTCATTCTGTTCGGCCTGTTCAAGAAAGCCGTCATCTCCGATTATATCAGTATCAACTTTGTCGAGCGGGTGTTCGCCAATCCGTCGCTCTACTCGGGCGTAGAGAATCTGATGGGCGTCTACGGGTATGCGTTGCAGATCTACTGTGATTTCTCGGGATACTCGGATATGGCTATCGGATTGGCGTTGCTACTGGGCTTTCGGTTCCCGATTAACTTCGATTCGCCCTATCAGTCGGCCTCAATTACCGAGTTTTGGAGAAGATGGCATATTTCCCTGTCCACATGGCTGAGAGATTATCTGTATATCTCGTTGGGTGGTAACCGGCGGGGCAAGCTGCGGCAGTATCTCAACCTGATTATCACCATGTTCTTGGGCGGACTGTGGCACGGAGCGTCGTGGAACTTTGTCTTCTGGGGAACTTGCCACGGCATAGCGTTGGCCGGCCACAAAATGTGGATGACTCTGACAGGACGAAAGAAAGGTGAAGAACGACACGGGCTACGAAGGGTGCTCGGAGTTATCGTTACGTTCCACTTCGTGTGCTTCTGCTGGATATTCTTTCGCAATGCCACGTTCGACGGGTCGATGCAGATGCTCACGCAGATAGCTACAAATTTCCACCCCGAGCTATTCTTACCACTTATCGAGGGTTACGCGTGGGTATTCTTGCTGATGGCCATAGGATTCGTGCTTCACTTCGCTCCCAAGTCGTGGGAACAAACCCTTCGCAGTGCCCTGACGGAATTGCCGTTCGCAGGCAAGGTACTCTGCGTAGTTGCACTCATTTACTTGGTGATTCAGATCAAGAGTAGTACGATTCAGCCGTTCATCTACTTCCAATTCTAAACGACACGGAGAATAGAAAAGACCGCTTCATCTCGAAGCGGTCTTTCAACGGTTTTTTATGACATAACTAATAAAATTTATGTATAGCATTTATTTCTTGAACAACATCGGTGCGAACATGGAGAGATAGATGCGCCAGTTTCTCCAAATGTGTCCGCCCTCGTTTTCGTAGTATTCGTATTTGTAACCGTTTTCGTCCAGCAGTTTGCGATACTCCACGTTGGCGTCGTACAGGAAGTCTGTCTTGCCGATAGCTATCCAGTAGAGTTTCGGATGTTTGCCGAATTGTATTTTCAGTTTCTCTTCTATGTTCTGATACAGCGGGTTATTATTTTGTTGCTGCGCATTGCGGTTGCGGTTAATAGTAGCCGCAGAGAACAAACCGACGTAATCGAACAGATCGGGGTATTCCTTGGAGATGTTCAGCGAGTGGCCGCCACCCATGGAAAGCCCGGCAATGGCGCGTGCCGATTTCTTCTTGATGACACGGTAGTTGCTTTCTACAAACTTCACGATGTCGGGGAATGCCAATTCATAAGAAGTATTCGGTTGCTGGTTGCCTCGACGTCCCATACCGGCGGCTACCATTCCACTCTCGTCTTCGCCGGGAGCCGACTTCTGTCCTGCGTTGCCATTGGGTATTACTACGATCATCGGTTCGGCTTTACCTTGCGCAATCAAGTTATCCATAATCTGCGCCGTGCGTCCCAATGCGATCCACGCCTCTTCGTCGCCACCGGCTCCGTGCAGTAGATAGAAAACGGGATATGATTTGCGACTTGCTTCATATCCGGGAGGCGTATAGATGGTAATGCGGCGATCAAAGCCCAAGGATGGGCTGTTATACCAGCGGCGAGCCACCGTTCCGTGCGGAACGTCTTGCACATTATACAAGTCTCCGGGATTTCCCTTGATGATGAATATATTCGTAATCGAAGCTACGTCGCGATTCAAATAGATATTGCTGGGATCGCGCACTGTCAGTCCATCAACGACGAACGAATAGCTGTACAGCTCGGAAGCGAGTGGCGGCGTGGTGTATTCCCAAACGCCCTCTTTCTCGATGAGGTCGGCAGCCCGCACTCCTTCGGGCAGGAAGTCGCCTGTTACTTGTACCGTGACGGCTTTGGGTGCACGCAGCCGGAAAGTTACCGAATTATTGTCGTGGATTTCGGGCGATACGATTGCACCTTGTCCGCTCCACAATGCTTGCTGGGCATTTGCCGTAAGGCATAATAGCCCTGCCACTAATAAACTTGCAAATCTTTTCATTTCTTTTACGTGTGTTAGTATATGGTTTTTATATAAAACTATCATTGGGCAAAATTGCGCGAAACGAACGGTAGACACATATAGAGTGCCTGTTGCCAATATTCCCAGACATGGCCGCCGTCACGTACGCGTAGTTGCAAAGGCACTCCGCGATCTCTCATAACTTGAAAGAATTCAAGATTAAGGTCAAGCAGAAAATCATCATCGCCGCAGTCTACGAACCATGCGAGTGTACGCAACTGTTGCAGACGGGCGTCGTCGGCCTCTTTCACATAGGCGATACAATTATGGTCAATCACAGATTTAGTAAGATGTCCCATCAGGTCGTCAGCACCTCGCGGAGTTGCGTCAGTGCGTCCCTGTATAGTCATTAGGGCACTCATAATATAAGCGGCGCAGTACATCTCAGGATACCGTTGGGCGTAGGAAGCAGCTCCGCCGCCGCCCATCGAAAGACCGGCAATGGCTCGGTGTTCCTTGTCGGATTGTACGCGATAAGCGGCTTCCACTTGCGGCAGCAGCTCGGTGTAGAAGAACGTCTCGTACGGCCAACCGGGCATATCGAAGTATCCGTTCCAAACCTTGTCGTTGGGTACGCCGCCGGCGTTAGGAGATACGACGATCATCTCGCAAGCTTCGCCAGAAGCAATCAGCAAATCGAGAACATCTTTTACTTGTGCGCGATCGAACCAGTCGCGGTGCGTGCTTGACATGCCGTGTAATAAATAAAGAATAGGATATTTTTTATTTGTGTCCACGCTATAGCTCTTCGGCAAGTAGACGGTGTACGGGCAATCGGCTTTTAGCACCTGACTGTGGATAGTGTCTGTCACTACTCTGCTTTGTGGGATAATAGGTCGCCGCTGGGCGGATGCAGGCAATATCGCTGCCAGCATTAGGATAAGGAGTATTCCTTTTTTCATGTTACTGATTTATTTTTATTGTTATTACGTTCGCAAACGTACAAACTATTTTTGAGAATATTATATTTCGGAATATTATTTTTATCTCTTTTTCGGAATCTCTCCGAGAGATTATCATCATCTTTGTCGTTTGTTACAAATATTAGCCCGTTTGTTATGGAGATAAGCTCGCTTGTTATAAAAATTAGCGGGTTTCATAAATACATTAGCTCGTTTCAATGAACAACAAGATACTTCGGCCGCCGTACAACGACTTCTCTACGTGGATTCATGAGGTATTCCCCGACCGGAAGGTGCAGAAGATTTCGGTGGACGCAGGATTTACCTGTCCCAATCGAGACGGTACGCTCGGGCGGGGCGGATGTACTTATTGCGACAACCGGACGTTTAACCCCGACTACTGTCGGGAACGACGAACAATTGCCGAACAGTTGGAAGCCGGCAAACGATTTTTCGGAAAGAAATACCCCGAAATGAAGTACTTAGCCTATTTTCAGGCTTACACCAATACGTATGCGACGATGGATGAGTTGCGGCGCAAATATGAAGAGGCGTTGTCCGTGCCGGACGTCGTGGGGTTGGTAATCGGAACGAGGCCGGACTGTATGCCCGACGAACTGTTGGACTATCTCAGTCATCTTTCGGTCTTCGTATTGGTGGAATATGGCATTGAAAGTACCGACGACCGCACACTCTGCCGCATCAATCGAGGACATACATACGCACAGACAGCAGACGCCATCCGCCGCACCGCCGAACGCCGGTTGCCGGTAGGCGGGCATGTCATACTCGGATTGCCGGGTGAAACGCGTGAAAACCTCATCGAGCAAGCCGAGCGATTGTCGGAGTTGCCGCTATCCGTCCTTAAAATTCATCAGCTACAACTTATTCGCGGAACACGCATGGCGGAGGAATATGCTCGACATCCCGAAGATTTTTACCTCTTCGGGTTAGACGACTATATAAATACGGTCATTGATTATTTAGAACACCTGAATCCCGACTTTATCATTGAGCGTTTCGTCTCACAGTCGCCTCCGGAACTTCTCATCGCGCCCGATTGGGGATTAAAGAACTATCAGTTTACCGCCCGTCTACTCAGACGGATGAACGAACGCGGAACTTGGCAGGGTAGATTATTGACAAAGTAGCGCGCACAGGTTATCTTGCAGCGCGCGCGCCTTCGTTGTCGACAGGAAGTTCTGGTTCATGATAGCAAATGCCACTTCGTGGTTATCGGCCGTGCGCAAGTAACCCGCCAGCGTGCAAACTCCTGTGATAGTACCGGTCTTGGCATGTACCCGACGGTAGGCTGCCGTCCCTTTCATGCGATTCTTCAACGTACCGTCAATGCCGGCAACGGGTAGTGCCTTATATAGATGCCGGAAAATATCGGTATCGGAGTAAGCATAGCGCAAAAAGTCGGTTAGCAGCCAAGGCGACACGTAGTCGTAGTTAGATAAGCCGGAACCGTCGGCCAGTCGGTAGTTTTTCGAGTTATGTCCCAACGAATCGATTAGTTGTTGCATCGCTTCCAAACCGTCATTGGCCGATATGTGTCGATGGCCTGTGTGCGAGACGCCGATATGGCACAACATCGCTTCGGCATTCAGGTTGTCACTCTCTTTCAGCATCTGTTCAAGAACGGTCTGCATGGGCGTCTCTACACGGGCAATCAATTGAGCGGTAGAGTCTGTCGGACACGGAGCATAGCCGTAGGGGTTTGTCTGTCGGATACCGCGCTCTTCAAGCCGCTCAACAAAAGTGTGCATGAAGAAATCTTGTGAGTCGGTTATGTTCAATTCCGTAGTGTGCGTGTACGTGGAATTACCGGTTACGAGTATATCATTACTGTTGTCTAACCAAAGACGCGTGACGCGGAAACGTCCCGCTGCGGGGTCTCGGGTAAGGGCTTCGTTGCGTACGTGATAGTAAGTGGATATGGGTCGACATTCTACCGTAGGCGGATTCCCTCGAACGGCATTGGGCGTAACGCGCACGGCTATCTTCCCTTTGTTAAACATCAGCGGCGACAGATAAGGTTGGAAGGCGAAAGGCGTATCGTCCCAGATCCAACCGGTACCCCAATAGAGCGAGTCCTTCATCGTTACGTCGCCATACACACGTCCGTTGATAACGGAAATAGGTAGAGCGTCCAATGCCACGACGAGTTGATTCATGCAAGTATCGTCAAATTCCGGATCAAATCCTCCTATGATATATACGTCGCCAAAGAGGGTATCACGCTCAATCGCGCCGGTGTAATACATTTCGGTACTAAAAGGAGCTTCACCGTCCGGTTGCGTCAAGCGAGTAATGGCAGTTAGCAGCTTCATCGTTGAGGCGGGGCGACAAAGTTTGTCGCCTTCGTAGGCATACAGCGTGTCGCGTGCCGTCAGGTCGTATACGGCAATGCTAACTGCCGACTCGGGCGGCAAATCAGCTTTGACCAACGAATCCAGCCGTTGCCATAGAGTGAGCGGTACGGGTATTGAGTCTTGCGCGTATGCTACCGATGCGAAGAGGAACCAGAGAACTGCGGAGAGTCCGGCGAATGATTGCTTCATGAGAGTGCTTCGTGGAATATTTCTCCGACCGTCGGATGAGGGAAGATGACGTTCTTCCATTCTTTGATAGTCATTTTCTGCATGATAGCCATGCCGGCCAACGCAATAATCTCCGAAGCGGGATTGCCCAGCACGTGTACGCCCAATATCCTTTCATCGCTTTCGTTGACAATAATCTTACAGAGACCGTTCGCCCCTTCGTTCTCAACCATGAATCGTCCCGAATAAGTCATCGGTATGCGGATAATACGAGAACCGGAAGAAGCCGTTTCTTCGGTCAACCCGACACTCGCTACTTCGGGGTTAGTGTACACCACCGCAGGAATAGTGTGATAGTTTATCTTCTCCTCAGAACCATTCAGAATATGGTCTACGGCTAACTCGGCCTCACGCATCGCTGTGTGCGCCAACATTGATTTTCCATTGACGTCGCCGCAGAGATACATATTCTGCGTGACATTTTCTACTAACGGCTTTACAGGACGTCGTCCGACGGCTATCAACAAACGTTGAGAAGTGACATCAACAGGCGAACCGTCGGCAGTAGTACAGTGGGTATTGATGTCTCCGGCTGACTGCGAGACACTGTCAACTTTAGTACCCAATAGAAAAACGATGCCGCGTTTAGCATACTCCATACGCAATTGCGAAGCTATCTCACGGTCAATACCGCCGAGTATCTCGTCTTGCATTTCGATGACTGTCACGTTGGTACCCAAGGCGTGATAGAACGCAGCAAATTCCATACCGATCACTCCGCCGCCGATCACGGTTAACGATACGGGCGGTTCCGTACAATTCAGTGCGTCACGATGCGTCCAATAGGGGACGTCACACAATCCGGGAATCGAATTTGGAATAAATACTTCCGATCCGGTGCAAATGATTATGTTTTGAGTTGTATATGATTCGTCTTTGCAACGCACTAGGCATCCATCGACAATTTCTGCCTCGCCTATTATCACATGTACGCCGGCTCGTTCCATTTTGGCTTTGACGCCGATCTGCAATTTGCGGACGATTTTATTTTTGCGAGCAATGATTTTCGGTAGGTCGGACGTCGGCAGTGTAGGCACGATGATGCCGTACTTACCGGCAGAACGGATATTGTCAAGCAGTTTGGCACTGTATAGTAACGTCTTCGTAGGAATGCAACCTTCATTCAGGCACGTGCCGCCAAGTTGATTTTTTTCAAAGAGAACGACGCTTAGCCCAACCTTAGCAGCAGCTTCGGCCGCAGTATAGCCGGCCGGACCTCCGCCGATGACGGCTACGTCGTAGTCATAGGTACTTATCTTTTCTGTCATATCACTGATATAGTTGTTTAGGGATACAAATATCCGATAAAATCTTTAAAACAACAAGACGTACGCATACAAAGTCACAAAAAACTGTACCTTTGTCTCCCGTCCTAATTAAATATATCCGTAGACAATGAAAGAATTCTTTCGACTGCTCCGACGATTCATACCTCCCTACCGCCGATTTCTGGCATGGGCGGTCGTACTTAACATCCTTTCCGCCGTACTCAACATCTTTTCGTTTGGTATTTTAATACCCATTCTGAACATTCTATTTAAGATAGGTGATACTACCGTCTATACATATATTCCATGGGGAACGTCCGATATGAGCCTCGGCACGTGGATGGAGAATAACGCCTACTATTATGTTTCCGGATTGATTGAGCAATATGGAGCTTCTAACACTCTGTTGCTACTGGGCGTGGTGTTTATCGGAATGACACTATTGAAAACGGCTGCTTATTTCGGATCTTCGGCTGTGATGATACCGTTACGTACGGGCGTGGTACGCGATATACGGGTGATGCTTTACCGTAAGGTTACTTCACTACCACTGGCTTTCTTTTCCGAAGAGCGTAAGGGCGACATCATCGCACGCATGAGTGGCGACGTGAACGAAATAGAGACGTCGGTGACTTCATCGTTGGATATGCTGCTGAAAAATCCTATCCTCATCGTTATCTATTTTGCTACGTTACTTTTTGTCAGTTGGGAGCTAACCCTTTTTACCCTCCTCATCGTACCTTGTCTGGGTTGGGTAATGGGCGTCGTCGGCAAGAACCTGAAACGACAATCGTTAGCTGCCCAACAAAAATGGAGCGATACTATGACACAGATGGAAGAAACGTTAAGCGGATTACGAATCATCAAGGCTTTCATTGCCGAACAAAAGATGATTCGACGGTTCACCCGATGCAGTAACGAGTATCGGTCGGCACTCAACCGAGTAGCCACTCGACAAGCATTGGCGCACCCAATGAGCGAATTTCTGGGGACAATATTAATTATTATCGTCTTGTGGTTTGGCGGTACGCTTATACTACGCTCCGACGCTTCGTTCAACGCCTCGCAGTTTATCTACTATTTAGTCATTCTGTACAGCGTCATCAATCCGCTGAAAGAATTCTCCAAAGCCGGATATAATATTCCCAAAGGATTGGCCTCAATGGAGCGCATCGACAAGATATTACAGGCTGAAAACCCCATCCGCGAACGTCCGGATCCCCTCCCAATGGATAACGAGCTGCACCGTAGCGTAGAACTTCGCGACGTTTCCTTTGGTTACGACCCAGAACGACCCGTATTGCGCCACATTAACTTGACCATACCCAAAGGTAAAACTGTTGCGTTGGTAGGACAGTCGGGCGCAGGGAAGTCTACGCTCGTTGATCTGGTACCGCGTTACCGCGATGTCACGGGCGGCGAGTTACTCATCGACGGCATTAATGTCAAAGACGTACGTATCCACCAGTTGCGCGCACTTATCGGCAATGTCAATCAGGAAGCTATCTTGTTCAATGATACCTTTTTCAACAACATCGCCTTTGGCGTTGAACACGCTACTATGGAGCAAGTGATCGAGGCTGCCAAGATAGCCAATGCGCACGATTTCATCATGGCAACGCCCGATGGCTATGAAACCTTTGTGGGTGACCGCGGCGGCCGACTCTCAGGCGGGCAACGCCAACGTATTAGTATTGCGCGCGCCATCCTTAAAAATCCGCCCATATTAATATTGGATGAAGCCACATCGGCACTTGATACCGAGTCGGAACGCGCCGTTCAGGAAGCTCTCGAACGTCTTATGAAGACACGTACCACGATAGCTATCGCGCACCGATTAAGTACCATACGCGGTGCCGATGAGATTTGCGTACTCTACGAGGGCGAAATTGTCGAACGCGGTCGCCATGACGAATTGCTGGCGCGTGGCGGATACTACCGCCGTTTGCACGACATGCAAGGCGGAGAAAGATAGCTCGTATGGCTTGATTATTGCTTTTGCAGAGCCGCTCGTGAAATTTTCCGGCTTTGTTATTTAGACAAGCGGCTGTGATAATTTATTTTCCTCGTAAGTTATGAAGAGAATTAAAGATGATCTTCAAACAAGGCAACTACCTACAAAAATACTTATAGTGATAGCTGTGATATAAACGGGGAAAGAGATATTATCACAAGTACGCGTAAAGTTCTTTCCACGTAATGCGGCCTTCGTAGAAGGCTTTGCCGAAAATAACGGCGGGTATCCCTGCTTCATCTAATGCGCGGATGTCGTCTATGTTGCTGACGCCGCCACTGGCTATCAGAAAAAGATCGGGCTGCGCGGCAAGTATTTGTTTATATAACTCAATGGCCGTACCTTGCAACATGCCGTCGCGACTAATGTCCGTACATATTACTTTTTCGACGCCTTGTTCTGTATAATAACGAAGGAAAGGGAGTAATTCTTGCTGAGATTCTTCTCGCCACCCATTGATAGCGATGCGTCCGTCTTTAACATCGGCACCCAAAATAATCTTTGCTGCCCCGTAGTGACGAAGCCACGAGACTACCAATTCGGGATTGCGGACGGCGATACTTCCTACGGTGACCATCTCTGCTCCGCAGTCAAACGCGGTGAGTAGGTCTTCGCTTGTTTTAATGCCGCCACCAAAATCAATTTGCAGCGACGTGCGCGAGGCTATATGTTCCAGTGACCGGTGATTGACGATATGATTGGCAGCGGCTCCGACCAGATCTACTACGTGCAGC
>JAISIB010000039.1 GCA_031262265.1 Prevotellaceae bacterium | reverse complement strand
CCGCCGCATTAGTATGGGCTGTCTACGAGACTTACGCGCAACGCAACCATACGCGTGCCGTAATTTCTTTTCTGCTGACCGTAGCGTTGTTGGGAATCCCCTTCTACGGACACGGAGCGAGCAGTATATTAATAGGTATAGTCGTGTTGGGAGCGTTGGCTTATTATTTGCTCAATACGAAGGTGCTACCCAAATATCGCGTCAGCATGCGCACGCTGAATACGACCATGCTCTGTCTGACGACCATCATGATAGGCTATTCCTCGTATGCGCTGATCATTATCCGGTCGAGTGCGAATACGCCGATGGATCAAAATTCTCCGGAAGACGTATTTACGTTGGGCGAGTATCTGGGGCGCGAGCAATACGGAACGCGTCCGTTGTTCTACGGACATACGTTCGCTTCGCAACCTCAGATGGACATTGAAGGCGATTACTGCGTGCCGCGCTATACGACGGGCGCGCCGAGATATATTCGCCAAACGAAAAATTCGCCCGACGAGAAAGACAAATATAAAGAAGAACCCGGACGACCGCAGCGCGTTTATGCGCAGAATATGCTCTTTCCTCGCATGTATAACACCATAGATCCGTCGCACGCCGCACAATACAAAAGTTGGTCGAACATGAAGGGACACACAGTTCCCTATAACCAATGTGGCCAACTCGTAAGCGTGACGGTCCCGACGCAGTTGGAAAATTTGCGATTCTTCTTTTCTTATCAACTAAACTTTATGTATTGGCGTTATTTCTTGTGGAATTTCGTCGGAAGACAGAATGATATACAAGGATTCGGCGAGATTGAGCACGGCAATTGGGTCACCGGTTTCAAGTTCATCGACAATGCGTTGGTGGGCGACCAAGAGTTGACGCCTACGATACTGAAAGAGAACAAGGGGCACAACGTCTATTACGGTTTGCCGCTTTTGCTCGGTATTGTCGGTTTGTTCTGGCAAGCATATCGTCGGCGCAAAGGCGTCCAACAATTCTGGATCGTCTTCTTTCTGTTCTTTATGACAGGCATAGCTATTATTCTTTATTTGAACCAGACGCCTTTGCA
Organism: Prevotellaceae bacterium; assembly: GCA_031262265.1. Taxonomy (GTDB): domain Bacteria; phylum Bacteroidota; class Bacteroidia; order Bacteroidales; family Bacteroidaceae; genus JAISIB01. Next base: position 8,364 of record JAISIB010000039.1, on the reverse strand, counting down.
AGTGCGCGAGCGGGATTATGCGTATGCAGGCTCCTTCTATGCGTTTGCTATCTGGATAGGAATGAGCGTTGCCGCAGTGGCTAAATTCCTTGTTCAACGGATGAAATTGAAAGAACTACCTGCCGCCGCCGTCGCCACCGCGCTGTGCGTATTGGTACCGTTGCAGATGGTGAGCCAAACATGGGACGATCACGACCGCAGTCACCGTTATATCGCGCACGACGTAGGGCAAAACTATTTGTCTTCCCTGCCGGAGAGCGGCAATCCTATTATATATACGAACGGGGACAACGATACGTTCCCTTTGTGGTACAATCAGGAAGTGGAGGCTTGGCGAACGGATGCGCGCACCTGCAACCTTTCATATCTGGCTACGGACTGGTACATCGATCAAATGAAGAGACCGGCGTATGATTCTCCGGCATTACCCATTCGATGGTCGCGCGCAGAATATATGGAAGGAGTTAATGACGCCGTGGCAGTTGAACCCTCCATAATGCCGCGTGTGGTCGCCCTATATGCTGATTCTGCGGCGCATAAGGGCGGCGTAGAAGTCGAAAAGGGAGAAGGTGTGAATCCGCAGGTGCTGGAAGCTTTCGGCGAGAACCCTTACGAGCTGCACAACATACTGGATAAGTGGGTGCGCAAAGGGCAACCGATTCCTACGGATAGTATCGTACTGAAAGTAGACAAGGAAGCGGTGCGCCGTTCGGGGATGATTATACCGGCGGGCGACACGATTCCCGACTACATGCACATTTCTCTGAAAGGGAAGCGGTGGTTGCAAAAGAACGAGCTAATGATATTGGAAATGTTGGCCAATACAAATTGGGAGCGGCCTATATTTTATGCCATTACCGTCGGACGAGACGTGCAGTTAAATATGGAAAATCACTTCGTACAAGAGGGATTGGTCTACCGAATCACGCCGTTCGATACGAAGAAAAGCGGCATTACGCTGGATGCGGATAAGATGTACGACAACCTGATGAACAAATTTAAATACGGCAATCTCAACCGCAAAGGAATCTATATCGACGAAAATTCGATGCGTATGTGCAATACGCATCGACGTTTGTTCGCGCAACTGCTCGATAACTTGTTGGCCAAAGGAGATAAGGAACGCGCCACGGCGGCGTTGGCCAAGTGCGAAGAAATGATTCCGGCCTACAACGTTCCCTATGCATACGACAACGGCGGCTTCTCGTTGGCAGAAGCTTATTACCAGCTCGGACAAACCAACGAAGGCGACCGCGTAGCCGGCGCGATGGCGACGGATGCGCAGGAATATGTGACGTGGTACCTAAGCATGAGCGACGCCCAGATACAGATTTCGTACACCGAGTTGGTGCGCAATTGGAGCATCTTGGACGAGTTGGTGCGGATGATGGAGACCTACAAATCGGAGCAGGCGGCATTTTATAGCGAGCAGTTCAAGCAGATCTACCAGATCGTTCAGATGCGATTGACGAACTAATGCTGATCGAACAACCTCCGAGGCCGGTACGATGGCTGTATCCGGAAGCCGTATGGCGAATGAATCCCGATGAGCGTGCAGTATATCTGACGTTTGACGACGGCCCCGTGCCGGACGTCACACCGTGGGTGCTCGGCGTATTGGACGAGTATGGCGTCAAAGCAACCTTTTTTATGGTGGGCGACAACGTCGAAAAGCATCCTGAGGAGTATCGGCAGGTACTGGATGCCGGTCATCGCGTAGGCAATCATACGCACAATCATCTACGAGGATTCGAGTATTTGTCGCATCACTACTTGCGCAATGCCGACCGTGCGAACGAAACGTTGCAATCCGACTTGTTTCGTCCGCCGCACGGGCACATGCGTTTCATGCAATACCGGACACTGAAACAATACTACCGCATCGTGATGTGGGACGTCGTGACGCGCGATTATAGCAAGAAACTAAACGGCGAACAGGTCTTCCGAAACGTCAAACGCTACGTGCGCAACGGATCCATCATCACCTTTCATGATTCTTTGAAGGCGGAGCGCAACCTGAAATACGCACTTCCGCGTTCTATCGAATGGTTGTCGGAACAAGGATATGCCTTCAAATTGCTCTGAGTCGGTCGCTTGCGAACTGTTGCGAGCCGAAGCGCGACGGTTAGGCTTTTCCGCGTGCGGGTTTGCGCGTGCCGAAGCCGTAGATGATACGCACCGGCAGGCATTGGCGGATTGGCTGAGCGAAGGGCGACACGGAGAAATGTACTACCTGACCGCGCACGGTGACTTACGTTCTGATCCGCGTCTGCTATTGGACGGTGCGCGCACCGTCATCAGCGTAGCTCTCAACTATTACCCCGTTCGTTTTTTACGCAACGACCAATATCAATTCGCTTGGTACGCTTATGGTGCAGACTACCACGAGGTTATGCGCGACAAACTACACCGGTTATCGGCCTATCTCCAATCGCTCGTTCCCAAAGCCGCCGTCCGCGTATGTTGCGACACGGCACCCTTGCTCGAACGCTATTGGGCGTGGCAAGCCGGACTGGGCTGGATCGGGAAAAATACCCAACTGATCATGCCGCATGCCGGCTCGTGCTTTTTTCTGGGAGAAATCCTGACTACGGCCGAGTTGGAGGTCGACCGGCCGTACCCGAATCGTTGCGGTTCGTGCCGTCGCTGCTTGGACGCGTGTCCGGCCGGTGCTTTGACCGCGCCTTGTAGATTGGACGCTCGGCGGTGCCTTTCTTACCTGACCATCGAATATCGCGGCGAGCTGCCGGCCGCAACAGCTACCCAACTCGGCAATCGAGTGTACGGTTGCGACGAATGCCAACGCGCCTGTCCGCACAATCGCTGGGTTACGCCCACGTCGGAACCGGCCTTGCAACCCTCCGCAGCATTCCTTTCGCTGGACAAAGCGCAACTGCAACACATGACCGAATCGGAGTTTCGGACTGTGTTCGGCAACAGTGCCGTTCGGCGTACGAAGTACCTCGGACTGATGCGCAACGTGCACGCTATCACTGAAAACTGAGAGCCGTCATCCCCTAAGTAAGTTAGCGAAATAACTAACTCGCTTATTGCAATATCTTACTCGCTTGTTTAAACAACTTACTCGCTTATTTTATTATCAAAGCGGCATCATATAACAACTTATAGAAAGCTATTAATCGAATGCCCACCGCTCACCCTTTCTCAAAGACATATCTCATTTCTGTGCTACCTTACGAGATTATTTAACATAAATATTGAATAAAGATAATTTTGTGTTATAAAAAGTCAAATAAATATTAGGTTTTGAAAAGATAAAGGCACTATCTTTGTCGCAGGAAAAACGCTCTCTTATCATTCCCCCGATGAGAAGAAGGTGAGAAACATAAATAAATCTTTAATATTTGTTGCCTATGACGTGAACACATTACTATGAAGAGATTAACTGTTTGTTTCTCCGTCGTCACGGAGAAGCATCCTCTGAGAACAAACAAAATGAATTTGAACAACCTTTTTAATAACATTTAAGGAACACTTTATGAATGTGAAAACAAATCTAAAAGCAAGCGCTGTATGTATGTATGTATGTATAGGCTTATTCCTTTGCGCCACGCCGGTTGACTTATCAGCCGCCGCCGCTCCGATGGATGTGCAGCAACAAACGACGCGCATCACCGGTACGGTGTCGGACGCCGCAGGCGAATTGCTAATCGGAGCTACCGTCAGAGAGCGCGGAAACGCTACCTCCGGAACGGTAACAAATCTGGACGGAGAGTACACGCTGAACGTGCGTGCGGGAGCTACGATCGAAGTCTCTTTCATCGGCTACGTGACGCAATCCTTCACGGTGCAATCCGGACGTTCCGTGTACAACGTAACGCTGAGCGAAGACGCTGCCCTTCTGGACGAAGTGGTGGTCATCGGTTACGGTGTGCAGAAGAAGAAATTACTCACCGGTGCGACCGTACAGGTAGGCGGTGAAGAACTTACGAAGTTAAACACCACGAGTCCTCTGTCTGCTTTGCAAGCACAGATGCCGGGTGTGAATATCCTTCAAAGTTCGGGACAACCCGGCTCCGGATTCAACGTATCTATTCGTGGTCTGGGAACAGTTGGAAGTTACTCGCCCTTATACGTTATAGACGGCGTAACGGGCGGCGATTTGAATAGTTTGAATCCGGCTGATATCGAGAGCATCGACGTGTTGAAAGACGCTTCGGCAGGTATCTATGGTTCACGTGCCGCCAATGGCGTTATATTAGTAACGACCAAACAAGGCAAGGCCGGCAAGATGCAAGTGACTTACGATGGCTCGGTAGCGGTATCCAACGCTTATAAAGTACCGGATCTATTGAACGTGCAGCAGTTCATGCAGGTAATGGATGAGTTGGCGTTCAATCAAGGCAATGCCGCTAAGAATTGGGCATCCATTCTTGGTCCGAAGTATGAAAGCGCGATGAACGGCACATGGACAGGAACGGATTGGATGGAAGAAATTCAAAATAAGAATGCGTTAAAGACCAATCACGCTTTCAACGTTACCGGTGGTAGCGATCGCTCTACGTTCTCAATGGGTCTTTCTTTGACGAATGAAGAGGGTATTCTGGGTAAGAAACCTGTGGAAGCTAATTACACCCGCGTAACAGCCCGTTTGAACTCTTCGCACGTGCTATGGAGAGAAGGCGATATGGATGTGCTGAAAGTGGGGGAAACCCTGATGTACGTACATAGCGAGAACAACGGTATTGCGACCGGCAACCAATATTGGAACGATATAGTTGGTCCGTTGACTACTCCGCCGATTATGCCCGTGTACGACGACGAAGGCAATTTCTTCGATTACGCGGATGCGCAAGCGATGGGACTTACCGGTTTCGAAACGTCTATGGCCAATCCTATTGCATCGACCTATTACGAGCGAGGACAAAATAAGTCCAAGAATTATTCGTTGCGAACGTCTCTCCATTTGGAATTGCAACCTATTCGTGATTTGAGACTGCGTACGCAGTTTAGTTACAATTATAGCGGTAGCTCGTACCGTTCTTGGCAAGAGCCGTACGTATTGTCTTCCACCTCTCAGCGAACGGAATCCAATGTGTCGCACAATATGAGTAACGGTTGGGATTGGTCATGGGAAAGCACGATCAACTACAAGTTTACCTTATTTGGCGAGCATAATTTCGATGCTCTCGTCGGTAATACATTGAACAAAGGAGGAATGGGTGAAAACATCTCGGGTTCTAACGTCAACTCACTCTTCAATGACTTCGCACATGCATGGTTGGCTAACACCAAAGAGATTACGCCGGGAAAGACTACGTTAAGTAGTAGTCCGTGGGGAGAAAGTCGACTGGTTTCATTTTTCGGTCGTGTTCAGTATGATTGGAAAGAAACCTATCTGGCAAGCGTCATTCTGCGTGCAGACGGTTCGTCCAACTTTGGACGTGGTCATCGTTGGGGATATTTCCCGACAGCGACAGCCGGTTGGGTGATGACCAATGAATCGTTTATGGAGAGTGCAACCGATTGGCTTGATTTCTTGAAATTACGTGGTAGTTGGGGATCAAACGGTAACCAGAGCGTAACTCCATTTATGTATATAGCACCCGTAGCGTTCGATGCCAGAGGAGCGTATTCGTTTGGTAACAACGTAGATGCGCAACAAGTGGGTGGATACGTAACTCGATTGAGTACTCCGGATATTTCATGGGAAACGCAAGAACAACTTGACTTGGGTTTTGACGCCCGTTTATTCAATTCTCGCCTGAGTGTCGCCTTTGACTGGTATAGTCGTATCACGAGAGACTGGTTGGTAGGTGCGCCGATACGCGGCTCCTATGGTAGTCAAAATATAGTTTACATCAATGGCGGTAACATTACGAATAAAGGCTTCGAACTTGCTTTGAATTGGCGAGACAATATCGGCAAGGATTGGTCTTACGGTACTTTCTTAAATTTGAGTTACAACACGAATAAGGTTACGAAGATTGCCAATGCCGAAGGTATTCTACACGGTGATGCTCATGCCTTTACGCAAGGCGTCCAAGAGATGTATCGCGCGCAGGTAGGTTATCCTGTCGGTTATTTCTGGGGCTTTGAAACCGCTGGTCTTTTCCAGAATCAAGCAGAGATTGATGCATGGAAGGCAGCCGGCAACGGTATCTTGCAGCCTGCGGTACAGCCGGGTGACGTTATATTCGTTGACCAAGACAAAAACGGCGTTATTAACGACGACGATAAAGTCAATTTAGGTAGCGGGCATGCGAAGTATAGTATCGGATTCGGATTTAACGTAGGTTATAAAGGTTTCGACCTGAACGTAACGACGTACGGAAAGATGGGGGTTAGCATTGCGAAGAATTATCGTCGTTTCGCTGACAGCCAATGGCAGAATTACGAAACGAGTGTGTTCGAGCGTTGGTATGGCGAAGGCACTTCCAATAAATGGCCGCGTTTAACAGCCGGTTCTCATCCTAATTATATCAATTTCTCCGACCTGTGGATTGAGGATGGCTGTTATTTGAAAATCCAGAACGTGACGTTAGGCTACGACTTCAAGAAGTTGTTCACCTCGCTGCCCATGCAGCAGTTGAGACTCTATATGAGTGCCAATAATCTATATACTTTTACGAGTTATTCGGGTATGGACCCTGAAATAGGTTATACGAATGGCTATATGTATGGTATTGATTTGGGTAACTATCCGTTGCCGCGAACCTTTACGTTAGGTGTTAATGTTAAATTCTAAGAAAGGACTAATTATGAGAACGAAAATATTGTCATTTCTTCTATTGGGCGCATTGGTTGGAGTTACTTCTTCGTGTGAAGACTTCTTGGATATTCAAAACTATACGGAAAAGAATACGTCTAACTATCCGGAAACTCTAACGGACGCCGAACAGATTATAACAGCTATATACAATAACTTAAATATAGTCTGTGCGACTCCTGCACCTTCCTATTTGATGTATGCCGAATTGGCGAGCGACGATCGCTTAGGTGGCGGTGGAGCCAACGACCAATTGATGCAAGCTATCGATATGTTGCTCTTCTATACGGGGCAGACGCATCAACAGTTTTGGAAAGATAGGTACATAGGCGTTCAGCGGGCGAACAACGCTTTACAGACTTTGCCGATTTGTCAGGGCTACGAAAGCGAAGCACAAATGAACCAGATGTTGGGCGAAGCCCACTTCCTGCGTGCGTTCTATTACTACGAGTTGGCTTCGATGTTCGAGAACATTCCGTTGCAGCTCACACCGATAGCAGAAGAATTGCCTCAAGCTACGCCCGATGAGACGTGGGGGCAAATCATCTACGACTTGAAGCAGGCCATCGAATTGATGCCGGCTGAAAAGACGCCGGCCGCCCGTGCCGGACACGTAGACAAATACGTAGCCGAAGCCATGATGGCGCGCGCGTTCCTGTTCTACACCGGCTTCTATAACAAGACCGAAGTGGTGTTGCCGAACGAAGCAGGTACGGTGACGAAAGCCAACGTCATCTCTTGGATTGACGATTGCGTAAACAACTCGGGTTATACATTGGTGGGCGACTTCCGTAATCTGTGGGCATACACCAATAGATTGACGGTGGACGACTACGAATACACGAAAGACGTTATCGGCGTGGACGGGAAACCGCTTGCATGGGTAGAAAACGATCAGGCAGCGAATCCCGAGAGTATGTTTGCCATCAAGTTTTCCATGTTCGCCAGCTGGGGTACGACTATCGGATTTTCCAATGGTTTCGCCTTATTCTTCGGCCCGCGTGAATTTAATCAAAACGTTGGTCAGTCATTCCCGTTCGGCGCAGGATGGGGCGCCGGTCCGGTTGCGCCTAACCTATGGAATGATTGGATTGCAGCTGAGCCGAAAGACCTTCGTCGCCAAGCATCTATTGCCGATGTGAATGCCGAAATGACCGGAGAAGACCATACTTGGAAATTCGGATTCGGTTCGGGTAGCGTAGGTAATAGTTGGATTCAAGAAACCCAGTATTACGCTAAAAAGACCGGTCCTGTTCAATCGAAGAGAGCGCCCGGTGATTATGCCGCAACATTTGAAGTGGATATGTACGGCTATGCGAACGATATGCAGTTGGCCAATATTCATGACTTGATGTTGATTCGCTTTGCGGACGCCTTGCTGATGCAGTCGGAATTGAAGGAAGACGTAACCGGTATCAACCGTGTACGCGCTCGCGCCGGTTTGGAACCGATCGCTGCCTACTCGCTGCAAGCTTTGCAGAACGAGCGTCGTTGGGAATTGGCATTCGAAGGCGTGCGTTGGAACGATATGCGCCGCTGGGGAATCGCTGCCGAAGCGTTGGCTAAGCAAGAAAATGTAGTAGTTGCCAATAATGCCGTAGTTGGAATGAACACACGGCATGGTGCAGGTTATG
>JAISIB010000016.1 GCA_031262265.1 Prevotellaceae bacterium | reverse complement strand
AATACGGATAGTAACATAATGTTGTTATTTAGTTAATATTTATTGTGTAATCTTTGTTTCCGATTCTTCGTCTACTTGCGCCATCCCGATAAAAGCCGCCGTCAGCAACGTAAAGACATAGGCCTGCACGAAAGCGACCAAAACTTCCAACGCATTCATAAAGATGCTGAAAAAAACACCCACCAATGATAATCCTCCCTGCATGGCAGGGGCGTACGATGCGCTAATAAATACCAAACTCAGCAATACCGTGACGGAAATATGCCCCGAAAGCATGTTGGCAAACAGTCGCATCATCAGTACAAACGGGCGAATGAACAGCGTCATCAGTTCTATGAGTTGCATGAACGGCACCGGGCACTTCAAAAGCATCGGTACGTTCGGCCAGAATATATCTTTCCAATAGGACTTACGCCCGAAAAGATTGATAGCGACCATCGCGATAGCCGCCAATACGAAGGTAATCGTGATGTTGCCCGTGATATTGGCGCCGCCCGGGAAGAACGGAATCAATCCCATATAGTTGTTGATCAGAATAAAGAAGAACTGCGTCAACAACAAGGGCGCAAACTTCCGATATCTCTGGCCTATATTATCTTTAATCACGTCGTCGTACACCATCATTACGAACATTTCCATAAATCCGACGAAACCGCCCGGCGACAGGTCGGTCGCTTGCTTGCGCCTGTACCATCGAGCGGTAAACAACACCAGTGCGATGAGCAGCGCGCTACTCATCAACAGCGCAAGCACATCTTTGGTAACGGAAATATCCAACGGTTTGATTTCGACGCCCTGCGCGTCCTTTTCCACCAGCTTACGGGCATACGAACTGCCTTCACCGGCTATATAAAATCCCTGATAGACACCGCCGTTCTCTTTCAACCGCGAAGATAAAAAGACATGCCATCCGCTTTGCTTGCTGTACAGAATCACCGGCAACGGAATCGTGACGTCAGTCTGCTCAATCTTAGTAATATGCCACTCGTAAGCATCGTAAATATGCTCATAGACCAATTCTTTCACGTCTGCCATCGACGTTTTCTGCGCATGCGCGGAGACAACGCCCGTCGTCCACGCTACGAACAAAAACAGAACATATACGATGATTCGTCGTTTCATACGTTTAGGCATTCTTTACGGTCAGGCGATACAGACAGATACGTCGTTATGACTCATCTCTATAAAACCGCTCTTTACTTCGAGCGTATGCTCGGCTTCGTCCGTCTTATAAACGAGCGCGCCTGCTTTCAGCGAAGCCACAATCGGTGCATGATGCGCAAGGATAGTGAAACTGCCGCTCTTGCCGGGTAGCGTTAGCAAGGTTGCCTCTCCCTCGAAGACAATCTTCTCGGGCGATATAATTGCCAAATGAAACCGATCGTTACTCATTGCGGACGATTAGCCTGTTCCTTCAATTCCTTTGCCTTCTCCATCGCGTCTTCGATGGTGCCGACGTTGAGAAAAGCCGCTTCGGGGATCTCATCGGCTTCTCCGTCCAGTATCATCTTAAATCCTTTGATCGTATCCTCCATAGCTACCATTTTTCCGGGCACGCCCGTATATTGCTGCGCCACCGTAAACGGCTGCGAGAGGAAACGTTGTATCTTACGCGCCCGATATACGGTCGTACGATCGTCGTCGGATAGCTCTTCCATCCCTAATATGGAAATAATATCTTGTAGTTCCTTATTTTTTTGCAGCACTTGTTTCACGCGCTGTGCCACGTCGTAGTGTTCCTGACCGACGATATGCGGATCGAGAATGCGCGAAGTAGATTCCAACGGGTCGACGGCCGGATAGATACCCATCTCGGTAATTTTTCGGCTCAGCACGGTCGTCGCGTCCAAATGCGTGAACGTGGTAGCCGGCGCAGGGTCTGTCAAGTCATCGGCAGGTACGTACACGGCTTGCACCGAAGTGATAGATCCTGTCTTTGTCGACGTGATACGTTCTTGCATGGCGCCCATCTCGCTGGCCAACGTCGGTTGATAGCCGACGGCCGACGGCATACGCCCCAATAAGGCGGAGACTTCCGAACCGGCTTGCGTAAACCGGAAAATATTGTCGATAAAGAAAAGTATATCCTTTGAGCCGCCGCTCTCACTGCCTTCGTCACGGAAAGACTCGGCCACCGTCAGCCCCGACAAGGCCACCGAAGAACGTGCACCCGGCGGCTCGTTCATTTGTCCGAATACCAGCGTGGCTTGCGACTTGGCCAACTCCGCTTCATCTACCTTCGTCAAATCCCAATGTCCTTCGTCCATGCTCTTTCGGAACGCCTCGCCGTAGCGAATGACGCCCGAACCGATCATTTCACGCAGCAAGTCGTTACCCTCACGCGTACGCTCGCCCACGCCGGCAAAGACGGAGAAGCCGTGTTGCTTCTTGGCGATGTTATTGATAAGCTCCATGATCAGGACAGTCTTCCCGACGCCGGCACCACCGAACAATCCTATTTTCCCGCCCTTACTATACGGTTCGAGCAAGTCAATCACTTTGATGCCGGTGTACAACACTTCCTGCACGGTCGTCAGGTCTTCAAACTTGGGCGGGTCACGGTGAATGGGATACGCCCCTTCGCGGTCGAGCTGCTTCATGCCGTCGATAGCATCGCCCGTCACGTTCAGCAAACGCCCTTTGATTTGCATACCGACAGGCATCGTGATAGGTCCACCCAAGGGATGCACTTTCAACCCGCGCTGCAAACCGTCCGTACTCTCCATGGCTACGGTGCGCACCGTATTCTCGCCGATATGCTGTTGCACTTCGACGATGAGATTCTTACCGTTAGGCCGTTTGATTTCAAGGGCATCGTGTATGGCGGGAAGCAGGCTTTCTGTTTCTGAACCGGTGAAATAGACGTCCACTACGGGACCTATTATTTGTGAGATATGTCCAATTACTTGCGGCATAGCATCTGAGATATATGATTTATACTATTTAAACACTTAAAAGTGGCAATTTGTTCATTGGAAGCTGCAAATATAGATAGTTTTATATTTTCTACATACCTAAACAACTGTAAAAAAACATAATGAAGTGTGCAAAAAAGTTTAATCCGCTACCTCGTTAGGATAAGCCCATGACATCTTATATTTAGCTCGTAAGTTGTTTAAATATCCTCGTAAGTTGTTGCCATAACTAAGTCGCTTATTTTCGCGACAAAGCCGCTTGTGGAGAGGGGTTCGGAGGTTGCCCTAAGTACTTGGCCCCTGCTTCGTTCAGCCGATTCATTGGTATCTCTCTCTCTTAATATGGTAGCAATCACCACTGCATTCACGTAAGCACATCAACAAAAAAATCTTTGAACTGATTTGTTTTTCAATAAAACTCATTACATTTGCGGCCAAGAAAAGAAAAAACAATGCGAGCGAACGTACAAAATACATATTGGTGGCGCACTTACTACTTCATAAAGTCGTAAGGTAGCGCGGTATGTATATGTAAGAACAAGCAATAAGTATAGAAAAGCCCTGTCGCACCTGCGACGGGGCTTTTTGTTTGTATATAAACCCTCAACGAACGATGCAATGAAATGGACAGTAGATGAAAACGGCTACTACGGGGAATTTGGCGGAGCCTACGTCCCCGAAATTCTCTACAAATGCGTGGAAGACCTGCGCACGACCTATCTGAACGTGATGCAGAGCGAAAGTTTTCGCTCGGAGTACGAGTCGCTGCTACGCGACTACGTCGGTCGTCCGTCGCCGCTCTATTTAGCGAAACGGATGTCGGAGCGATACGGTTGCCGCCTGTATTTGAAACGCGAAGATCTGAATCACACCGGCGCACACAAGATTAACAACACCATCGGACAAATATTGATTGCGCGCCGATTGGGGAAACGGCGCATCATTGCCGAAACGGGAGCCGGACAACACGGCGTGGCAACGGCAACGGTATGCGCGCTGATGAACATGGAGTGTGTCGTCTACATGGGAGAGACGGATATGGAACGCCAACGCGTCAACGTAGAAAAAATGAAAATGCTCGGCGCAAAAGTACAACCGGTGATAGCCGGCAATCGAACGCTAAAAGATGCGACGAGCGAGGCAATTCGCGATTGGTGCAGGCATCCTGCCGACACGTTCTACATCATCGGCTCTACCGTCGGGCCTCATCCGTATCCCGACATGGTCGCCCGCTTGCAGTCGGTCATCAGCGAAGAAATTCGCCAACAACTGCTCACACACGAAGGGCGCAGCCATCCCGACTATTTGGTCGCCTGCGTCGGCGGCGGAAGCAATGCCGCCGGCACGATCTATCATTATTTAGACGACGAGCGCGTGAAAATAATCTTGGCCGAAGCCGGAGGTTTGGGAGTAGAGAGCGGAAAGACCGCCGCCACCATCCGATTGGGACAAACCGGTATCATACACGGCGCGCGCACCTACGTCATTCAGAATGAAGACGGACAAATCGAAGAACCATACTCCATCTCCGCCGGATTGGACTATCCGGGCATCGGCCCGATACACGCTAATTTGGCGTTGCAGGGACGTGCGTCCGTTTTGCCCGTCAACGACGACGAGGCACTCGCAGCGGCTTATGAGCTGACACGTCTGGAAGGCATCATACCGGCATTGGAATCGGCTCATGCGCTCGGCATATTGCCAAAAGTGACGTTCCGACCGGAAGATGTGGTTGTCTTGACGGTCTCGGGACGCGGCGACAAAGACATTGAAACGTATTTGAATCATTTTACAAACCCATAAATTATGAAAACAAACTGTTATACCTATCGCACGCACGTTAAAACGATGCTTGGCGACATGCACACGCCGGTTAGCGTCTATCTGAAAGTACGCGATCTCTATCCGCAATCCGTATTGATGGAGAGCACGGACTACTACACGGCCGAAAACAGCCGTTCGTTCATCGCCTTGTACCCGATAGCGAGTTTCCGCTTCGAAAACGATCAGGCGATCGAAACATTTCCTGCCGAAAAACACGTACAAGAAGATTTGCACGGAGAATCTGCTCGGGAGAAAGCTCTCAGTTCCTTTATGAGTCGCTTCCAAGTCACCGGCGAATATGCGGAAGCCTGCGGAGTATTCGGAACCGCTACCGCCGAACCGGCCACCATGCACTACGTACTGTACAAATACGTGCTGCTCTTCAATCATTTCAAGAACGAACTGACACTGATCGAACTGCTGGCGGACGGCGAAGAGGAAAGTCTTTGTCGATTGGAGGCGGCTATTGAGAATCGCAACTACGCCTCGTACAATTTCGCCATCGACGGTTCGCCGAAGCCCATAAGCGAGGCAAACGACAACATACAATCGTATACGGGAGATGATTTCAAAGTTTACCGAGCTATGCGCAGTCTTTATCCGTCTCCGTATCTGTTTTATTTGGATAACGGCGGGCAGCGAATTTTCGGCTCATCCCTCGAAACGTGCTCCATTACGAGCGACACGGACTGCGTAGGTTTTATCGGGTTCAACGGCAGACAAAATCAAGCCATAGTCACCCGTGTATTCAAAAGCCGTCGGAACCGGCTATACTTCCCGTCGGGAGAAACCTTCGGACGTGACATAATTCACATGGCAATCTCATTAAAGAACTAATATGCAAGCAATTTTATACAAGCTCTTCGAGCATCAATATTTAGGACGCGAAGAATCTCGCGCCATCCTACAAAACATTGCACAGGGAAAGTACAGCGACACACAAGTGGCTTCATTCATCACCGTTTTCCTAATGCGGAACATCGCCGTCGAGGAACTTTGCGGATTCAGAGACGCACTGATGGAAATGTGCACCCCCGTAGATCTAAGCGAATACCGTCCGATGGACATCGTAGGTACGGGTGGCGACGGAAAGAATACGTTCAATATCTCTACGGTAGCTTGTTTCACGCTGGCGGGCGCAGGCTATCACGTAGTGAAACACGGTAATTACGGCGCGACGTCGGTTAGCGGCGCGAGCAACGTCATGGAGCAGCATGGCATTCGCTTTACTACCGACAAGGACAAACTATGTCGCAGCATGGACGAAACAAATATAGCCTACCTACATGCTCCGTTGTTCAATCCGGCAATGAAAGCCGTCGCACCCGTACGTAAATCTTTGGCCGTACGTACGTTTTTTAATATGTTAGGCCCTCTGGCTAATCCCGCCAAACCCACATATCAGTTGCTCGGCGTATATAACTTGCCCCTACTACGCCTTTATAGTTACACCTTTCAAGCGAGTCACATGCCGTTTGCCGTCGTTCATAGTCTCGACGGATACGATGAAGTCTCGCTCACGGGAAGTTTCAAGGTGGCTACCGAAACCAACGAGCAACTTTATACTCCTGAGGACATCGGTTTTCAACGTTGCGACGGCGCAGAACTGTATGGCGGCGAAACGCCGGAAGCAGCTGCCCGTATTTTTGATAACGTGCTCAACAACACGGCGACTGACGCGCAACGGAATGTGGTCGTGGCGAACGCAGCATTTGCTATTCAGGTCATGGAACCGGAAAAGGAGTTAGCGGAATGTATTGCCATCGCACGCGAATCGTTAGAGAGCGGACGGGCATTGGCCACGCTGAAAAAGTTTATTGCCATCAATGCCGAATGACACGATGAGAACCCACGATATTTTGACGGACATCATGGCGCATAAGCGCATCGAGACGGCAGATCGTAAAACGAATAAGCCGCGTTCCATGAGCGAAGCCCTGCGGCAGTCGCCGACAGGCATTATTGCCGAGTTCAAACGCCGTTCTCCATCGCGCGATTGGCTTCACCGTACCGCCGCAGTAAGCGAAATCATTCCCGCCTACCGGTCTGCCGGAGCTACTGCGCTCTCCATATTGACGGACGAGCACTTCTTCGGAGGCAGCCTGCATGATTTGCAAACGGCGCGCCCGCTAACGGATCTTCCCATCTTACGAAAAGATTTTATTACAGACGAGTTTCAACTTTACGAAGCCAAATTTGCCGGTGCGGATACGATATTACTCATCGCGGCAGCTTTGAAACGCCGGCAATGTACTGCGTTGCAAACCGTCGCGCATAGTCTGGGATTGGAAGTCTTGTTAGAGATTCACAGCGAAAACGAGCTGGATTATATTACGCCCGATACCGACATGATAGGCGTCAACAATCGTCATCTGGGCACGTTCCATACGGATACGAACATCTCGTTTCGTTTGGCCGAACGCTTACCGAAAGACAAGATATGGGTATCTGAGAGCGGGTTGTCCGATTCTAAAACACTTATCGAACTACGCCGGTGCGGTTACAAGGGCTTCCTGATCGGAGAAGCCTTTATGAAAACGAACGATCCGGGCGGCGCGCTGGCCGAATTTATAAAAGAAACAAATCACGATGCAACGATTGATTAAAGTATGCGGTATGTGCGACGGAGAGAATATAGGCGCAGTCGAACAAGCCGGTGCAGACTTGCTCGGATTTATCTTCTACGCCCACTCGCCGCGCTATGTCTCTACGCGACCGACCTATCTCCCGCTTCGCGCCAAGCGCGTAGGCGTATTCGTCGACGCACAAACAGACCATATCCTACGCACCGCCGAACAGTACGAACTGGATTACGTGCAATTGCACGGAGACGAATCTCCGGAAGAATGCCTGCGCATTCAATCACAAGGTTTGCGCGTCATCAAAGCCTTGCACAACATCCGTATAGCCAAGCACTACGAAGGCGCATGCAGTTACTTGTTGTTTGATACTCCCTGCAAAAGTAGAGGAGGCTCCGGCAAAACGTTCGATTGGGCAGAGCTACAACTATATGACGGGCGCACGCCGTTCTTCCTAAGCGGCGGTATCGGCACGGAACATATCGAAAAGTTGAAAGCCTTCGCGCAT
>JAISIB010000071.1 GCA_031262265.1 Prevotellaceae bacterium | reverse complement strand
TCGTGTTGAAATTCGGAAAAGATAGAGGCTGTGGTGCGCCGGTTCGTATATTGGAAATAGACGGCGTCCGCTAAGTTCATTATCAGACCGACTCCGTTGAAGCAGATAAAGACGATTTTGGCAGTAAGTTGGTAGTTCTTGTTTTCTTTGTAGTGCAGGGGAATCAGCATCAGCAGGATATACAAGCTATCCAAGTATCCGATGGCTGCCGTGTCAAAACTTAGTCCGCCGCGCCATATAGCCCATAGTTCGTTGCCACTGAGATCGGCAAAATAAGAATAGTTGATCGCGTAAAATAGTACCCGCGCCAAGAACAGTAGCAGGTAGGATAAACAGATATTGTACAGGCATGCGACAATGACGTGCGTGTATGGCTTGACGATGGATAATATCCGGTTCACAATCGCTTACTTTTCGTCAGACAAAGCGGCTACGGCGCGTAGAACGGTGTTGTCCGTTTCATTGAAAATACGGAAGAAAGCATTCATGTCCCAGAAATCGCGGGCGATATAAGCTTTTAATTGTAAGCGAATCAGCGGCAAGGCTTTTATATACTGAGCTTCGTCGAAAGGGATACCGGCTTTGTCGGCTTCCGAACGCAGATATTCGAGCAAGTCATCATCTACGGTAAACTCGGTGTAGTACTTATCAAAATCACGATAGCGGATTTCCATCTCCGCTCGGTTCATCTCAATATAATGATCAACGGCTTTGAGCAGAACGCCTTGGTTAACGATTGCACGGTGGTAGCGGGTGTAAACGGTTGTCGTGTCAAGGGGCACGAAGATGTCGGGCATGATGCCGCCGCCGCCGTAAACGGTACGATGTAGCTTGCGTGTTTCGTATTTCAAAGAATCTCCGGTCGGCATCTGAATACTGTCTGCGTACAACAACTCCCCGTGTAGATAGCGTTCATTCAGTTCGTTTTCATAACCTTGTTCGTCGTTGGCCGTATACGGTTTCTGGATACAACGCCCCGAAGGCGTGTAGTAACGAGCCGTAGTCAATCGAATCATGGAACCGTCGGGTAAGTCTATCGGACGCTGCACCAATCCCTTACCGAACGAACGTCTTCCGATAATAAGGCCTCTGTCCCAATCCTGCACCGCACCTGCGACGATTTCGCTGGCCGATGCGCTGTATTCGTCTATAAGTACGGCCAATTTCCCCGTACGAAACATGCCGTTTCCTCGTGCGTTATAGTTTTGACGTCCTGTGCGGCGACCCTCGATATACACGATTAGTTCATTATCTTCCAATACTTCGTTGGCTAATGCCGTAGCTGCTTGCAAGTAGCCGCCGCCATTGCCTTGCAAATCAAGTATCAAATCGCGCGCACCTGCTTGAATCAGTTGACGGAGGGCTTCGCAAAATTCTTCATGCGTAGTGGCTGCGAAACGATTCAACCGGATGTATCCGATATGCGGGCGAATCAGGTACGCGGCATCCAAACTGTGGATAGGAATCTTATCGCGTACGACGGTGAACAACAACGGTTTTTCAACGGAGCGGCGTACGACGCGCAAATTTACCTTTGATCCCTTTGCGCCGCGTAGGCGACTCATAATTTCGTCTTGGCTCATCTTTACGCCGGCAATTGCCGTATCGTTGACGGCAATGATTCTGTCGCCCGCACGAATGCCTACTTTTTCCGATGGCCCTCCGCTGATCGTTTGAATAACGAGCATCGTATCTTCCAACAAGGTAAACTGTACACCGATACCTTCAAAATTACCCGTCAAAGGTTCGTTCATTCGCTGAACTTCTTCGGCCGTTGCATACTCTGAGTGCGGATCAAGCTCGCGAAGCATCCCGCGAATCGCAGATTCGACGAGTTTTTTCTCATCGACGCTATCTACGTACAGAGCCTCAACGGCCATTTCAGCAAATTGCAGTTTTCGCAACTCCAACGAAGCCGATTGTGCAAATAAGCCGGTCGCATATAGGAAGAGGATAGTCGGAAAAATAATTCTGCGGCTCATATCTTCATCCCTTTGGGTAAGAACATGCTAATATCTTTGTTGTAACTGAGCAATTCGCGTACGGTCGTCGAACTAATGCACGTCAATTCCGGTTCGGTAAACAGCAAAATAGTTTCCACGCCTGCCAGCTTGCGATTGACGTCGGCGATAGTCTCTTCATACTCGAAGTCTTTCACCGTACGGATGCCGCGAATGATAAATTCGGCTTCCATGTGGCGCGCAAAATCTATGGTCAGGCAATCATACGAGCGCACGATGATGCGAGGGTCGTCTTGAAACAGTTCACTAATCATGCGCAGACGTCTTTCGACAGGGAAGTACGCGTTTTTATTCTCGTTGATACCGATACCGATGACGATTTCGTCCATAAATGTCAAGGCGCGCGTCACTACGGAGTAATGACCGAGCGTAAACGGGTCGAATGTGCCCGGAAAGATAGCTCTTTTTTTCATTGTGCGAAGCGAAGTTTGATTATGCGATATCTTCTTCAATCACCAAATTGTCAATAATAAACTCTTGGCGTTGCATGGTATTCTTTCCCATGTAGAACTCCAACAAATCTTTGACGAGGTCTGTTTTGCGAAGCGTGACTTGTTCCAGACGCATGTCCGTACCGATAAAATTGCGGAACTCATCGGGAGAAATCTCTCCCAGCCCCTTGAATCTGGTAATTTCAGGGTTCGGACTGAGTTCCTTAATAGCGGATAAACGTTCTTCTTCACTATAACAGTAAATGGTTTTCCGTTTGTTGCGTACACGAAATAGCGGAGTTTGCAGGATATGCACATGTCCCTTTTTGATCAGATCAGGAAAGAATTGCAAGAAAAAAGTAATCATGAGCAACCGGATATGCATGCCGTCCACATCCGCATCGGTGGCAATGATCACACGGTTATAACGTAATCCTTCCAATCCGTCCTCAATGTTAAGCGCAGCCTGCAATAAGTTGAATTCTTCGTTCTCGTAGACAACTTTCTTAGTGAGTCCGTACGAGTTCAGCGGTTTTCCGCGCAAACTAAAAACAGCCTGCGTATTCACGTCGCGGCTCTTCGTAATAGAACCGCTGGCAGAGTCTCCTTCGGTAATAAAGATGGAGGATTCCTGTTGCATATTCCCCTTCACATCACTGAGGTGAATACGGCAATCGCGTAGTTTGCGATTGTGCAGATTGGCTTTCTTTGCCCGTTCGCGCGCCAACTTCGTTACGCCGGCGATGGCTTTGCGCTCTTTCTCGGATTCTTGAATCTTTTGTAGCAGCACTTCCGCTATATCCGTATGCTTGTGCAGGTAATTATCCAGCTCCTGCTTGATAAAATCTCCGATATATTTGTTGACACTCGTGCCGCCCGGCGACATATTCGTTGATCCGAGTTTAATTTTCGTCTGGCTCTCGAACATCGGCTCCTCAATATTGACGGCGATGGCTGCCACAATTCCGTTGCGGATGTCCGAATAATCGAAGTTCTTACTATAAAATTCTTTGATGGTACGCGCAAGATGTTCCTTAAAAGCACTCTGGTGCGTACCGCCTTGTGTGGTATGCTGACCATTGACGAAGGAATAATATTCTTCTCCGTATTGTCCGGTATGCGTGAAGGCGATTTCTATATCATCTCCTTTCAGTTGTATAATCGGATAGAGACTTGTCGCCGTCATGTTGTCGTTTAGTAAATCCACCAACCCGTTTCGTGAAACGATGCGCTGTTTGTTAAAGATAATCGCCAGTCCTGTATTTAAATAGGTGTAGTTACGGAGCATCGTTAATATGAATTCCGGTTGAAACTCGTAGTTCAGGAACAGCGTGTCGTCAGGTTCAAAGAAAACATAGGTGCCGGACTCTTCTGCACGGTCGTTTAGATCGCGCGTCTCGTCCGAAACTAAATTTCCTTGACTGAAAACGGCTGCTCTGACACGTCCTTCGCGGTAGCTTCTTACTTCAAAATGGGAACTAAGGGCGTTGACGGCTTTCAAACCTACGCCGTTGAGTCCGACACTCTTCTTGAAAGCTTTACTATCGTATTTGCCGCCGGTATTTAGTACGCTGACGGCGTCAATTAGCTTACCCTGCGGGATACCGCGTCCGTAGTCGCGCACGCTAATGCGTTTGTTGTCTTCGAGACTAATCTCGATGCGTTTACCCGATTGCATCTTAAATTCATCGATGCTGTTGTCTATCACTTCTTTCAGCAGCACGTAGATACCATCTTCGGCGTGCGCTCCGTCTCCCAGCTTTCCGATGTACATACCCGGGCGCGTACGCACGTGCTCCATGTCGCTCAGGTGACGAATGTTCTCGTCGGTATAGCTGACGTTCTCTTGATTTTCTATTCGTAAGGTCTGTTCTTCCATTCGCTACGGTTAGTCTATTTTTTTAATATAGGCGCGACGGCGCTTGTGTTGTTCTGTTTTGAAATAGCCCCATTGCGCTTGTACTTTGTCGTTGATTTCCAACTCGGGGTTACTTTCCGCATACTCGAAGCCCAATGATTTATAGATGGGGATCAGGTCGTAGAAAAGCAAGGCATTGACTCCTTTGCCTTGGTACGAAGGTTTGACGGCTACTAACATAAGATCGAGTACCGGATCGTATTTCTTCAAGAAAAGCAAGCGGAGCAGATGCCACCATCCCATGGGCAAAAGGCGTCCGCGCGCTTTCTGCAAAGCACGAGAGAGCGAGGGCATCGAAATACCGGCGGCGACCAGTTGTCCTTGTGCGTCGGTGACGAGCGTAACCATGCGCAAATCTAAAATAGGCAGGTACATACGCACGTAATGGTCTATTTGTCGTTGCGACAACGGAGAGTATCCGTACAACGGGCTATATGCCTCGTTCATCAAATTAAAGATGGCCTGTCCATATTCGGCTGCCAACGCTTTCGCAGAAGTATATTTCTTGATGCGCAGATCGTATCTTTTGAGAATCATCTCCGAGATACGTTGGTGTTTCTCAGGGATTCCGTCCGGGATGTATATTTTAAATTCAATCCAGTCGGCATCTTTTCGATAGCCCATCCGTTCCAAATGAACGGGATAGTATGGGTAATTGTACGTAGTAGCCATCGTACCCAACTGATCGAAGCCTTCTATGAGCATACCTTCCGCATCGAAATCCGTAAACCCGAGCGGTCCTTGTATTTCCGTCATACCGCGTTCCTTTCCCCAATCGGAAACGGCTTGTAACAAGGCGGCTGAGACCTCTTGGTCATCTATAAAATCGATCCAGCCGAAACGAACGACTTTTATCTTCCAACGTTCATTCGCTTTGTGATTGATAATGGCGGCTGTGCGCCCGATGATTTTCCCGTCGCGATAGGCTAAAAAATAATCGGCTTCGCAGAACTCAAACGCAGGATTCTTTTGGCGGGAAAACGTGTTGACCATATCGTCATAAAGGTCGGGCACACTGTACGGATTCCCTTTGTATAGCTTTGTATTGAAGTTGATAAACCGATGGAGGGCTTTCGTCGTTGTGACCTTCTCTATTGTTACAGCCATATAGTCGTTTGTTTGTCTAATTAGCGGCTTTCATTAATAATTTACCCGCTTTGATAATTGATTATCTGACGAGGAAAATTTAGTTAGAAACGCGCTTATTTTGTTAATATCCGGCAAAATTACGGAAAAAGTTTGTTTTCTGACAATTTTATAAGGAGAACACCAATCCGCCTACGAAATGAATGCCTTGTGAAGGGTGGTTCGTCCAATCTAAGTAGTATCTGCCGCGACTGTCCAGTAGATTGCCGAACCGAGCGTACAATGATACGTTGGGTAGCAAGGCAAATGTGGCGCGAACTCCTAAATCATTGATACTACCCAGCTCGTCCATTTGACGCTCGGCGTATTCGTATTCTATGTTCAACGTCCACTGTGTCGTGAGGCGCGCATATACTCGGGCGTTGATACGGAAGCGTGGACGCCAAGAGCCTACGGGGTTGTAATTGTCGCTGCCGTCGTACGTTTCGGTAGACTGCCAGTGATAGTATCTGCCTGCCAGTGCGAACGAGAATTTATCCTTATGGTCGTAACTAAGGCTGCCGCCTGCATCCCAGTAAAGCAAATCCTCATTGGCGAAGCGGGGACACTGCATATTGGCGGCAGGTGCCTCG
>JAISIB010000121.1 GCA_031262265.1 Prevotellaceae bacterium | reverse complement strand
ATCACCGAGCGCGTGCAAGCGTTGCTCCATGAGATACAGGAAAATATCTATCGCAAAGCATTCGTATATAGGGAGGCGCACACCATTTCCGTGGACAGTTACGATGAATTTAAGGAACGTATCGAAGAAGGCGGCTTCATTCTGGCACATTGGGACGGGACGACGGAAACGGAAGAGCGTATCAAGGATGAAACAAAGGCAACTATTCGCTGCATACCGCTGGAAGGTGACAAAACACCCGGTAAGTGTATGGTAACGGGACGTCCTTCGGCGCAGCGCGTCGTATTTGCTCGCGCTTACTAAGTCGCGAAACTCAAAAAATTACGGAAAAATTTCCGTAATTAACGAAGTCACCCTACCTTTGTGGGTAGATAACAAGATTTTCTTACTATAATAAAACAGAAGGAACTATGTCAAAAGTAACCGTAGTAGGCGCAGGTAACGTAGGAGCTACCGTAGCCAACGTTCTTGCCTTCAATGAAGTGGCAGACGAAGTGGTAATGCTGGACGTCAAGGAAGGCGTTTCAGAAGGAAAAGCAATGGATATGATGCAAACCGCCCAACTGCTGGGATTCGACACGACTGTTGTAGGATGCACCAATGATTATGAAAAGACCGCAGGATCGGATGTAATCGTAATCACTTCCGGTATTCCTCGCAAACCCGGTATGACGCGCGAAGAACTGATCGGCGTGAACGCCGGTATCGTGAAATCCGTCGCTCAAAGCGCGTTGAAATACTCACCCAATGCCATCTTGGTCGTTATCTCTAATCCGATGGACACCATGACGTACTTGGCGTTGAAATCATTGGGTTTACCGAAAAACCGCATTATCGGTATGGGAGGCGCATTGGACAGTTCGCGCTTTAAATACTATCTCTCGCAAGCCATCGGCTGCAATGCGAACGAAGTAGAGGGTATGGTGATCGGCGGACACAGTGATACGACCATGTTGCCGCTCGCTCGTCTCGCTACCTACAAAGGATTGCCTATTACGCAATTCTTGTCCGATCAACAAATTGATGAGGTAGTGAAAGCAACGATGGTGGGCGGAGCTACGCTGACCGGCTTGCTCGGCACTTCGGCTTGGTACGCACCCGGAGCAGCCGGATCTCTGGTAGTAGAAAGTATTTTGCACAACCAAAAGAAGATGATACCGTGCTCGGTCGCTCTGGAAGGTGAATATGGCGAAAATGATATTTGCATCGGCGTACCCGTTATCCTGGGACGCAACGGCGTCGAAAAAATCATCGAGTTGCCGCTGAACGCAGACGAGTTGGCCAAATTCAAAGCCAGTGCCGTCGCTACGCACAATACAAACGCTGCCCTCAAAACCGTAGGCGCGCTCTAAACAAGAATCACCGGCCGCAGAAGTTATGATACGCTCATGTACTTCTGCGGCTTTTTCATATTGTCTATGCAGAGAAAAAATCTAATCATCGGGCTGATCGTTCTCTTAGCACTCGCTATCGGCGTAGTAACATACCTGCTGCTGAGCGAGAAGAAGCATTCGGCCGAACTGATCGAACTGTTTCAGTTGGAAAAGGAAGAATTGGAAAACGAATACAACGGATTCGCGCGCCAATATGACGAATTGCAAATGACTATTCGTAATGACTCGTTGTCCGTACTGCTGGAACGGGAAAAAACAAAAGTGCAACGCTTGTTAGAAGAACTGCGCACCGTCAAAAGCACCAACGCGGCTGAAATCACCCGCTTGAAGAAAGAGGTAGCAACTCTCCGCAAAGTGCTGATGACCTACGTAGCTCAGGTAGATTCCCTCAACCAATTG
This sequence comes from Prevotellaceae bacterium, assembly GCA_031262265.1. Classification (GTDB taxonomy): domain Bacteria; phylum Bacteroidota; class Bacteroidia; order Bacteroidales; family Bacteroidaceae; genus JAISIB01. The sequence goes on along the minus strand of JAISIB010000121.1, from coordinate 4,535 downwards.
ACCGAGAAGCAGCAGAAGCAAATCGTAGAAGTGACGCGCAAATACAACGCAGCCTCCCGACAGATAGACAATCTCGCCCAACAAAAAGAACAACTCACTAAGCAAGTGACACTTGCTGCGCAGCTGGATGCCACAAACGTTGCCGTCGTACCGAAAAATAAGCGCAATCGCACCGCCAAAAAGGTAAAAGACGTCACCAAGCTGGACATTAGTTTCACCATCACTAAGAATATTACGGCTACCACCGGCGAAAAAACGCTTTACATCCGCATTATGAAGCCGGACAACGATGTGTTGACAAAAGACGCAAGCGACACGTTCGCCTACGAGAATCGCCAACTGTCATACTCCATTAAGAAATATATCGAATATACGGGTGAAGAGCAATCCGCTACCGTCTATTGGCAAGTCGAAGAGTACCTCTATGCCGGCCGCTATCGCGTAGATATATTCGCAGACGGCAATTTGATAGGGACTCAGACGTTCGAATTGCAATAAAGCCGCTCCGCTTATTTTCGCGCTTTGATATTCATTTATCAAAGCATCTTATATCAAGGAAAAACCGTACTTTTGTCGCTGCATTAAGCATCCGTGTGCTTGTAACCACGTTAAAAACAAGAAATATGACACAAAAAGTATCTCTCCCTTTCATGCTGTTAGGCATCCTGTTCAATGTATGCCTAATCACATCCAATCTTTTAGAAACCAAAGTGCTGGACATTTTCGGCCTTACGATGACGGCCGGTTTGCTCGTATTTCCGATCTCTTACATTATTAACGACTGTTTAGTAGAAGTATGGGGATTTAGAAAAGCGAGGTTAGTTATTTGGACAGGCTTTGCCATGAATTTCTTCGTCGTGTCCATCGGACAAATGGCCGTGTGGCTACCTGCCGCTTCCTACTGGGAAGGTGCCGCCGGATTCAACTTCGTGTTCGGTATGGCTCCGCGTATCACGGCTGCCAGCTTAGCGGCATTCCTCGTCGGCTCGTTTTTAAATGCATACGTCATGAGTCGGATGAAAGTGGCCAGCGGCGGCAAGCATTTCTCACTGCGTGCGATTGTTTCCACACTGGCAGGCGAAACGGCAGATTCCTTGATATTTTTCCCATTGGCGTTCGGCGGCACGATGAGCGTGCCGGAACTGCTCCGTTTGATGGTCGTACAGATTATATTGAAGTCTGCCTATGAAGTGATCATACTTCCTATTACGATTCGCGTAGTCAAATCTATTAAGAAGGTCGAAGGCGACGTGTACGACGAACGTATATCTTATAATATATGGAAGATAAAAGATTTATAGCATGAGTAAAAACGAACCACTGACCTCGTTAGGTCACCAAACAACGTACAAACAAGAATATGCTCCCGAAGTATTGGAAACTTTCGAGAACAAACACCGCGAAAACGACTATTGGGTGCGATTCAATTGCCCCGAATTTACATGTTTGTGCCCCATTACCGGACAACCGGACTTTGCGGAGATACGCATCGGCTATATCCCCGACACACGAATGGTGGAAAGCAAAAGTTTGAAGCTCTATCTTTTCAGTTTCCGCAATCACGGAGCGTTTCACGAGGACACGGTCAATATCATCCTGAAAGATTTGATTCGATTGATGGATCCGCGCTACATTGAAGTCACGGGAATATTCTTACCGCGCGGCGGCATATCCATTCATCCGTTCGCCAATTACGGAAAGCCCCATACAAAATACGAAGAAATGGCCGCTCGTCGGTTGTTGACACACGAATAAACAAAAAAGAGGCATAAAAATTGGTTAAGCCAAGTTTTTTAAATAGTTTTGCGCATCATTTAATTAATGGAAAACGAATATGGCACACATTTTCTTATTCTCTCTTCCAAGTGGAGCTGAATTTATTATTCTGGCATTGCTTATCTTACTATTCTTTGGCGGGAAGAAAATTCCCGAGCTAATGAAAGGTTTGGGCAAAGGCGTTAAAAGTTTCAAAGACGGCATCACCGAGGCAAAAGAGGAAATCAACAAGGCAAAGGACGAAATAGATACCGACACGACTTCCAAACCAAGCGTCAATTAGGAGGTATTCTGTGATGAGCGGCAAGTCTCCCGATGAGCTATCATTCTGGGAACACCTTGACGAAGTGCGAAAGATTTTATTCCGCCTCGTAGGTGTGTGGCTAATATTGGCCATCGGGTTTTTTATAGCTATGCCTTATCTGTTCGACCACGTTATTCTGGCTCCTTGCAACGATGATTTTATTACGTATGACGGTCTTAAATGGCTGGCGGCTCACCTTCATTTGGATGACGGCTTCTTTACGCAAGAGTTTCACGTCAAATTGATCAATATCAATTTAGCCGCGCCTTTTTTCATCCATATCTCCACATCTCTTTGGTTAGCGGTAGTGATCTCGGTGCCTTTCCTCTTGTCCCAGATTTGGGTCTTCATCTCTCCGGCTCTCTACGAATACGAAAAACAAGGCATCCGCAAAGCATTATTTCTGGGCACGGGTATGTTTTTTATCGGCGTGGCGGTCGGTTACTTCGTCATTTTTCCGCTAACGCTTCGTTTCCTGACCACTTACGACCTGAGTGTTGCCATTACCAACGAGATCTCTCTGAATTCTTACATTGATAATTTCATGATGCTGATACTGAGCATGGGTATCGCATTCGAGCTTCCGTTAGTCACGTGGCTCTTGTCGCTCATGGGCATCGTCAATCGTACGTTCCTACGCAAATATCGTCGCCACGCCCTTATTATAATCGTAGCAGTAGCTGCGATAATTACACCGACCGGCGACCCGTTTACACTGACGGCCGTCTCCATCCCACTTTACCTGCTTTACGAATTAAGTATTCTCATGGTTAAAAAGCAGGAAACCGAAGAGGTTGTGGCCGAGAAGTAGTATTATTTACTACTTTTGCGGCCGAATTCATATAACACCATTATTATGGAAACAGTAGTAAGCGGCATTCGTCCGACAGGCAACCTACATTTAGGTAATTACTTTGGTGCTGTGAAAAGCTTTGTGCAGATGCAGCATGAGTACAATTGTCTTTTCTTTATCGCCGATTGGCATTCGCTGACCACCCGTCCTAAACCTGAGGACATCATTCGTAGTACGCGTACCATACTGGCTGAGTATCTGGCTTGCGGTATCTCGCCCGAAAAAGCGACTATCTACATACAAAGCGACGTAAAGGAAGTGCTCGAACTATACCTTTATCTGAACATGAACGCCTATCTGGGTGAATTGGAGCGGGTCACTACATTCAAAGATAAGGTGCGTCAACAGCCAAACAACGTCAATGCCGGATTATTGACCTATCCGACGCTCATGGCCGCCGATATTTTGATTCACAAAGCCGTCAAAGTTCCCGTCGGGAAAGACCAAGAACAAAATATGGAAAAGGCACGTGTCTATGCGCGCCGCTTTAATACGATTTACGGAGTAGAATGTTTTCCCGAGCCGGCTTCATTTAGTTTTGGCGACAAAGCTTTGAAAGTTCCCGGACTGGATGGTAGCGGGAAGATGGGTAAGTCGGATGGAAACTGCATTTATTTGTTTGAAGAAGAAGCGAGCATCCGAAAAAAAGTAATGAGAGCTGTCACCGATTCCGGCCCGACGGGACAAAATCAACCGAAGCCCGAAGTCATACAAAACCTTTTTACGTTCCTTGACATCGCTTCTTCGCGAGATACCTACGAATATTTTGATGAGAAGTGGAACGACGGGAGCATTCGCTACGGAGACTTAAAAAAACAGATAGCCGAAGATCTCACGAACTTGATTGCGCCGATTCGCGAGAAAATCAAAGAATTTATGTCAGATACTGTTCTATTGGATAAGATAGCTCGCCACGGCGCAGAGAAAGCTCACGAAAGTGCCGCAAAGACTCTTCGGGAAGTGCGCGAAATCATCGGATTCCGTCCGGAATAGCCGATCTTTCACGAACAAAAAAAGATGCGCCAATAATGACGCATCTTTTTTTATGGATAAAGCCGCAGCTCCGACGAAGATTACCAATTCTCTTTCTTGACTTCGAAGTAAGCTTGCGCGTGCAAACAAGCAGGACACTTTTCGGGTGCTTCGCTTCCCACATGAATGTAACCGCAGTTGCGACATTGCCATATAATTTCCTTGTCTTTCTTGAAAACTTTACCCTCTTGTATGTTTTTCAACAAAGCGAGGTATCTTTCTTCATGACCCTTTTCGGCCACAACAATCTTACGATACATCGTTGCAATAGCGGGGAAGCCTTCTTCCTCAGCTATGTCGGCAAATTTCGGATAATCCATCGCCCATTCTTCATGTTCTCCGGCAGCAGCAGCAATCAGGTTCTCGGCAGTCGTCCCTATGACGCCGGCAGGATATGTAGCCGTGATCTCCAACATTCCGCCTTCCAAAAACTTAAACATACGTTCCGCATGTTCTTTTTCCTGATTGGCAGTCTCCGTAAAGATGTCAGCAATCTGTTCATAACCTTCTTTCTTTGCAACACTCGCAAAGTAAGTATAACGCATTCTTGCCTGCGATTCGCCGGCAAAC
>JAISIB010000107.1 GCA_031262265.1 Prevotellaceae bacterium | reverse complement strand
CGCCTTTTCTGTGAGTGTTTCCATGAAAGCCTCAAAATATCCGCCGTAGGTTTTAATCTTCCGAATTGATTTCATTGCGCAAAAATACGCAGACGTGTCCAATTATACAACACTTGATGCGAAAAACATAGTATTATTGTTTCTTGACTCCTAATTCGTTTATCATTTCCCCGTACCATAATAAAATACCAAAGTCGCATATTTTATTTTCAAAGCGCGAGAATTTAATAACTGACTATCCTCTCGTCCCTATATACAGGCAAATCATTCCGAGCAACACAAGTAATAGGTCTAAGGCCTTGCTGCGAAGATTTTTCTCTCGGAAAAACAGCGCACCGCACGAAAATGAGACGAGGACACTGCTGCGACGTACCATCGAGACAATGGAAACCATGGATTCGGGCAGGCTGAGTGCATAGAAGTAGGAGAAATCGGCAGCCGACAGGAAGAGTGAGATGAACAAGATAGACCATCGCCAACGGAACGGAGTCGTTTCTTTTCGTTTCGGCCACCATAATAACCATAAGATCGGACACATGAGGAATACTTGATAGACGTTGTACCAAGATTGTACCAACATGGGAGGCAAAGTATGCATCAGGAATTTATCATACAAGCCGCTAATGGCGCCAAGTAACGCGGCTCCTATCACACAAACAATCCATTTGTTGTGCCGAAAGTCAATACCTTCCCGTTTGCCCGAGCGGCTGAGCATGTAGAACGAAGCTAAGGCTAATATCACGCCTGCCCATTGCCATGAGTTGAGCCGCTCACCGAACACAACTAAGGCGCCAATGAGCACAATCACGGGGCGGGTGGCGTTAATGGGGCCGACAATGGTCAGCGGCAAGTATTTCATGCCGAAATATCCCAGTATCCAGGATGATAGCACGATGAGAGATTTCAATAAGATATATTTGTGAACGTCCCAACCGACGATGGGCATGGCGACAATCGTGTCGGTTAGTACGTCGGGCGCAAAGAAAGAGAGCACGATAAACGGTAGAAATAACACGGACGAGAATACCGTGTTGAAGAACAATACCGGTAAGACGGCGTTGCCGCGGAGCGATGACTTTTTGAAGAAGTCATAAAACCCTAATAATAGGGCGGAAATAAATGCGAAGAGTAGCCACATGAATAATCTCTTAGGGCGGCAAAGATACGTGATTTTTTAATTGTGTTTTGGTTGTAGGATATAAATTTATATTATATATTTGCGGCGTACTTAAAACCATTATAACATGCCGACAGTTTTAGATTTATTCGGATTGAAGTTTCTTATTTTTACGACAGACCATCAGCCGCCGCATTGTCACGTGAAAAGTGCTAACGGGAGTGCTAAGTTTGAGATTAAGGATAGGGTGATATTGATAGAAAGTTCTTTGAAACCAAGAGAACTTAAATTGGCAGAGTGCATTTTAGAAGAAAACATAGAAAATATTCGAGAGGTATGGCAAAAATATCATGGTGAATGGTCATAGCTCATAGAGAATGATAGAAAGAGAGGTTAGTATGAAAATAGTAAAGCTATGGTTTGACGACAACCGTATTTATGTACAGACGGATGCCGGTGAAACGTTGTATCAGTCGCTTTGGTTTTATCCTCGTCTATTGATGGCTTCCGAAGCGCAGCGATTGCAATATGAATTATGGCATTTCGGAATTCGCTGGGATGCCATCGATGAAGACGTGAGCTATGAGAGCTTTTACTACGAGGATACGAAAGAACCGGCATCCGGTATTCAAAGAGCTTTTTTATTGCATCCGGAGTTGAATGTTTCGGCGGTAGCACGTCGAATGGGTATCCGGCAAAGTTTACTTGCGAGTTATATAAAAGGTACGAAGCCTTTATCTAAGGAACGTAAGCAACTCATTTTGGATACGCTCCATGATATTGGTAAATCCTTATCGGAGGTGTCATTTTGATGCCCCGAAATGCTCTTTACGCCATTTGATATTGCGCGGATGATGCTCGATGATTTCTTCGCGCAAGCGATGTCGGTCGATATGCGTGTATATTTCGGTCGTCGTGATTGATTCATGTCCCAACATGCTTTGGATCGCGCGCAAGTTCGCGCCTCCTTCGAGTAAGTGCGTGGCGAAGGAATGGCGAAAGGTGTGTGGGCTAATATTTTTTGTCAGTCCGATCAGGGTAGCCAGCTCCTTTATTATATGAAAAACCATGATTCGTGAGATGTTTTTGCCGCGCTTGGTGACAAACAAGTAATCTTCATAGCCGGATTTGGTCGTTTGATGTTTGCGGTCGTAAGCATATAATTCAATTTCGTGAACGGCGCGCGGTGAAATAGGTACCAGCCGCTGTTTATTTCCTTTGCCCTCCACTTTAATAAATCCTTCGTCCAAGTAGACATCAGAGATTCTCAATGTAATCAGTTCCGATACTCGCAGGCCGCAACTGTACAGTGTTTCCAGCATCGTGCGGTTGCGTTGTCCTTCGGGCAGGCTCAGGTCGATAGCGTCTATCAAACTGTCGATTTCCTCAACGGTCAGCACTTCGGGCAACTTGAATCCTATTTTGGGGCTTTCCAGTAATTCGGACGGGTCGGTTTCGAGGTAATCGTGCCGAACGAGAAAACCGAAGAACGAACGGACGCCCGACAATATGCGTGCTTGGGAACGGGGATGAATGCCGATGTCGTGCAAACCGGCGGCAAACTGCTGCAAATCTTCGAGGCGCGTATCCAGAACGGATGTGTCGGTACTCGCCAATTCAACCAGAAGTTTGTCCAGATCCGACAAGTATGCTTCTTGCGTGTTCTTGGATAATCCCTTTTCGAGCTTGAGATATTGTCGATAGCTCTCTACAAAACCCTCCGCTTGCGCCTTCTTTTCTTCCGTCATACGTTGATTACGAGTTTTTTCCTACCTTTGCGGTGCCTATCGGCATCGTTTTCTGAGGCAAAAGTACTAAAAACGCACAAACCATTGTCAGTATGAGTCGAGTAAATCTTCTTATTTTAGACGGACCAAGTCTAAATCTATTAGGTAAGCGGGAACCGGAAATATACGGTAATCAATCGATGGATGACTTCCTTCCTGCGCTGCGTGCGGCCTATCCGCAAGTAAATATCGAATATTTTCAATCCAATTCGGAAGGAGCATTGATAGACAAGCTGCATGAAGCGGCGTCTATGGACGGTATCATATTGAATGCCGGTGCTTACACGCATACGTCCGTCGCCTTGTACGACGCCGTTCGGGCTATCTCGGCTCCGGTGGTCGAGGTACATATTTCCAATATATACGCGCGCGAATCGTTTCGCCACACGTCGATGATAGCCGCCGCCTGTCGGGGCGTCATAGCCGGCTTCGGGCTGCAATCTTACCGCCTGGCCGTTGAAATTTTGCAGGTTAGATAATAAAATATCCTACGAGGAAAAAATCATAAGAAACCTTGATAAAATAAGAAGTAGGTATCATAATAGAAGAGTTTAAGGTAAAAGGAAAATATGAAGAAGCATACAAAAATTGTTGCGACCATTTCCGATAAGCGTTGCGAGGTAGATTTCCTCACGAAGCTTTATCAGGAGGGTTTGAACGTCGTTCGTATGAATTCCGCGCATTTGGACAGCGCAGGATTCGATAAGATAATCGCAAATGTACGTACCGTCAGTAATCAAATCGCGTTGTTGATGGATACGAAAGGGCCGGAAGTTCGTACGACCGTGTGCCGAGATACGATATGTTTCAAGGAAGGCGAGCGCGTGAAGATAGTGGGTGATCCCGGCAAGGAGACGACGCACGAATGTATTGCACTAACGTATCCCGACTTCGTCGCCGATGTGAAGATGCATGCGCATGTTTTGATTGACGACGGCGAATTGGATTTTCGGGTAGTAGAGCGGCACGACGACTATCTGTTGTGCGAAGCACAAAATACGGCCGAATTGGGCAGTCGAAAGAGTGTAAATGTGCCGGGTATGCCGATAAAATTGCCATCTCTGACCGAACGCGACAAAACGAATATTCTATACGCTATCGAAAAGGATATAGATTTCATCGCCCACTCGTTTGTGCGCTCCAAACAAGACGTGCTGGATATCCAGGCCATATTAGATGCGCATAACAGTCCCATTAAAATTATCGCGAAGATAGAGAACCAAGAAGGAGTGGATAACATTGATGAAATTCTTGAAGTGGCGTATGGCATTATGGTAGCGCGCGGTGATCTGGGCATTGAGGTTCCGCAGCAGAAGATACCAGGTATTCAGCGGAAGCTCATTAAGAAATGTATTTTAGCGAAGAAGCCGGTGATCGTTGCTACGCAGATGCTACACACAATGATAGAGCATCCGCGCCCCACGCGCGCAGAAGTGACGGATATCGCGAATGCTATTTATTATAGGACGGACGCTTTGATGCTGAGCGGGGAGACTGCTTATGGGAAATACCCGATAGAAGCACTTCGTACGATGGCTCAAATTGCGGAGCAAGCCGAGAAAGATAAATTGGAAGAGAACGACATTCGTATCCCCTTGGGCGAACCCGACGTGACGGCATTCTTGGCCAAGCAGGCGGTGAAGGCTTCGCAAAAGATGCACACGCGTGCCATTTTCACGGATAGCTATACGGGGCGGACGGCGCGTTACGTGGCGGCGTTCCGAGGAAAACATCCGGTACTGGCTTTCTGCTACAACGAAAAAACGATGCGCTTGCTCGCACTCTCGTATGGCGTGACGCCGATCTACTTGCCGGAGAAAGGCAATGCCCGTAATTATTTCTACGCTGCGCTAAAAATGCTGCTGGATAGCAAGCGCGTGACCAAAGAAGACATGTTCGCGTATCTGAGCGGAAGCTTCGGCGCGGGCGGCGGCACTACTTTCCTCGAAATAAACAAGGTAGGAACGGTATTGGACAACGAAAAAGAATATTTATTGCCTACGTTCGTAACACGATAATGGCTGCGGAAGAGATCTACGATTATATTTTGCAGCACATCGACTCCGAAAGCGACTACCTGCAAGCGTTGTATCGGGAAACCCATATCCGGTTGCTTAATCCGCGTATGGCGTCGGGACATCTGCAAGGGCGGTTACTCAAAATGTTGGTTCAAATGATTCGCCCGAAGTCGGTACTGGAAATAGGCACGTACAGCGGTTACTCTACCCTCTGTATGGCGGAGGGTTTGCCCGCCGATGCGCTCATCCACACCTTTGAAATTAACGACGAGCAAGAAGACTTTACGCGCCGCTGGCTGTCCGGTTCGCCTTATGCCGATAGGATACGGATGTACATCGGTGACGCGTTGCAAGAAGTCCCGCGCATGGGCATGCAATTCGACTTGGCGTTTATCGACGGAGACAAGCGGCAGTACGTCGCATACTACGAAATGGTACTCGCCTGCTTGCATACGGGTGGGTGGATACTGGCTGATAATACGTTGTGGGACGGTCATGTGTTGGACAAAGCCGCGCATGGCGACCGGCAAACGGCCGGAATACAAGAATTTAATACGTATGTAGCGGAAGACCGGCGCGTGGAGAAAGTAATCCTTCCGTTGCGCGATGGACTGACGATCATACATAAACGATAGAATAGATATGGAAACGACAAGGCAAAACAAAATCGCGCGCCTGCTTCAAAAAGAACTGGGCGACCTATTCTTGCAACAGACGAAAGCCATGCACGGTACGCTGATCTCGGTGACGGTAGTACGAATCAGTCCGGACATGAGCGTAGCGAGGGTGTATTTGAGCGTTTTCCCTTCGGAAAAGGCAGAAGATATAATCAAAGCGATCAATGCGAACGCGCGCACCGTTCGTTACGAGTTGGGTAAGCGGGTCAGATACCAGTTGCGTATCATTCCCGAACTGAAATTTTTCAGAGACGACTCGCTCGATTACGCGGATAAGATTGACGAATTGCTGAAAGGCGGTTAGTGGAGTGATGCGCTTCCCGTTGTACATAGCCAGACGCTACCTGTTGTCGCGCAAAAAGCATCGCGCGGTCAACGTGATTTCGGCCGTGTCGATAGCCGGCGTAGCCTTTGCCACGTTGGCGTTGGTTTGCACGCTTTCCGTGTACAACGGATTGCAATCGTTCGTATCCGATTTATTTACCGCCTTTGATCCACCGTTGAAGGTGCTGCCTGTCTACGGCAAGGTCTTCGATACGAACGATCCGCGCGTTCAAGCGGTGATGAAGCTGCCCGAAATAGCTGTTTGTACGCCTACGTTGGAAGAAAACGCCATGCTGCGCTACCGCGATCGCCAAGCGGTGGTCACCTTGAAAGGCGTGGCAGACAATTTTCGGGAGTTGGTCTCCATAGACAGCGTATTGTTCGGCGGAGATGATTTCGTCTGGCAAGATTCGCTGGTGCATTACGGACTTATGGGCATAGAGCTGGTGCCGATACTGGGGACGGGCGTGCGCTTCGTCGAGCCGCTGACGGTCTATGCGCCCAAGCGTCATGAGCCGGTCAACCTGAATAATCCGGTCACCTCCTTCGTCGAAGACTATTTGTACTCGCCCGGGGTAGTTTTCGCCGTGAAACAGGAGAAATACGATGCGCACTATATCCTTACTTCGCTTAGTTTTGCCCGCCGCCTCTTTCAGTACGACACAGAAGCTTCGGCCATCGAACTAAAACTTCGTCCGAACGCAGATCTGCCTACGGTGAAACAGCAAATAAGAAACTTGCTGGGAACAGACTTTCAGGTACTTGATCGGTACGAGCAACAAGCTTCTATCTTTCACTTTATGGAGATAGAAAAATTAGTGTCCTATCTCTTTCTGACGTTCATCTTGCTGATTGCGTGTTTCAACGTGATCGGTTCGCTATCCATGTTGATGGTAGACAAACAAGAGGATGTCCGTACGCTACGCAGCATGGGTGCCGACAATCGGCTGGTGCGTCGTATCTTTTTCTTCGAGGGTTGTCTGATTTCTTTCTTCGGAGCAATCATCGGCATCGTTTCCGGCGTCGCCCTGTGCCTTTTGCAACAACGTTTCGGCCTACTCAAATTAGCTTCCGGACTGATAGACGCCTATCCGGTGCGCATCGAAATCGGCGACGTCTGTCTCGTGTTCGTCACGGTTCTGTTGATTGGCGTCTTAGCCGTCTGGTGGCCGGTACATTACCTGAGTCGCAGCATCAAACGCCTCGCGTAAGCCGATTATATTACCTGATTCTTAAAAAATCTTTGTTTTTGTTGTAAAATGCTTATCTTTGTGCGCGTTATAACTTACTCGGATAGTGAAATATCAAAGCCGCTTATGAAAATAACAAAGTCAGTTAGTAGCACAACAAAGCCGCATAATCTAACGCCGGAGGCGTTGAATTTGCGTAACCCCATGCAAGTGGAGCGGAGCGACGCGCAGCTTGGGGTAGTAACGTCTCCTCTCACTACAACTCCGGTAGGAGTTGAACCCACTTCGGGGTTCAGTGCGTGGGGAACGCCTATACTGCGGGTTTCACCCACAGTTACGCAGATTGAACGCCTCCGGCGTTCCACTACGCAGCTGCGTACACCAACGCCGCAGGCAGGAGTTGAACCCACTTCGGGGTTCAGTGCGTGGGGAACGCCTCCACTGCGGGTTTCACCCGCAGTTACGCAAATTGAACGCCTATGGCGTTCCGCTACGTCGCTGCGTACATCTCTCGCATACCTACGGCGTTCCGCTACGCTGCTGCGTACACTTGTTGTTTGCCTACGGCGTTCTGCTACGCCCGCTTGGTCTTCTTCGGACATTAGTCATTCATATTATATTAACTGTTATTCATCCATTCACGTATGAAACAACACCTTTTCTTAGGCGGCCTGCTCGTATTAGGCTTATTGGCTGCCTGCACACAGATTGAGCAGCCGCCGACAGGCGGCGAAGTAGGCGACCTTGTGACGCTAACCGTTCAGCGGGAGGCAGACCCCGTGACTCGCGCCGAGCCGGCCATCCCCGACGGCTACAAGCTACGCTACATTTTGGAGATTCGCGACACGGCCGAGCAGGATGGTCGTCCCACGCAACGCATTGAGCAAGAGAACGGCTCGTTTGAATTCACGCTCGCTCAGGGCGAGTATGACTTTTTGCTCTGGGCGGATTTCATTCCCGAAGCCGCTGAGCTAAGCAAGGCCAAGTATGCGGATAAGTACTACGACACGCAGGATTTAACGGAACTATCCCGCACTTCGGCCGTACCGGACAGTTTGGCGGAGTGCGAAGCGATGGACGCTTTCTTCGGCAGTATTTTAGGTGTAAAGAAGACTGCCGACAATTTGGTACTGGAATCGGTGAC
>JAISIB010000030.1 GCA_031262265.1 Prevotellaceae bacterium | reverse complement strand
AGGAATGTGCAGTTGGATTTTCGTTCGTCCGTGAAAGCTTTCGTACGCGACGAAGCATCGGGAGATAAAACTTTATATATTCAGCTGCTGAACGGTAACTTGCGCAAAGGCCGGAAGGGCACGCAGTCCTTTACGATTACCGCTTCGGGAGAGATAGACAACGAAACGGTAGAGATTGCCATTGACCGGACGCAACCGGGACGTTTGTTTACCGGTTTCGGCGGAAACTTTCGCTTGCAGAACCCGAACGATCCCCAAGTGATTGATTATTGTTTGGAGAATATGCGCGTTTCTTTCGGTCGGGTGGAGATGCCGTGGGCTATCTGGCAACCCAACGAAGCCGACGATGCGTTGGCAGTGGCACGTCGCGGTAACGTAAACGAGCGAGCGGTCGCTTCGATGAAGATGGCGCAACGATTGGCGGCATTGGGAATGCCCGTCATCGTCAGTGCTTGGTTCCCGCCTCAATGGGCGTTGGCACCCGGACAACAACGGGGTTGGGGTGGCGTAGCCGCTTTGAAGATGGATCCCGCAAAAACGCAAAAGATATATAAATCATTGGCGGATTATCTCATTTACCTTAAACAAGCGTATGGAGTCGAGGCATGGGCGTTTTCTTTCAATGAATCCGATATAGGTATAGACGTATTGTTCACTCCGCAAGAGCATGCTGATTTCATCAAAGGCTTCGGGGCATACATGGCCTCCCGCGGATTGGCGACAAAACTCCTGTTGGGCGACAATTCCGACGCCACTACGTATGAGTTCGTGTATCCGGCGATGGAAGACCCTGCCACTTATCCGTATATCGCCGCTCTTTCTTTCCACTCGTGGCGCGGATGCGATGACGAAACGCTGAACAAATGGGCAGCCATTTCGCGCAAATTGAACGTTCCGTTGATCATCGGCGAAGGAAGTACTGATGCTGCTGCGTGGAGATACCCACAAATATTCCTCGAACAGTCGTTTGCGCTCTACGAAATCAATCTTTACATTCGTATCGCCGCCATTTGTCAACCGTATAACATTTTGCAATGGCAGTTGACAGCCGACTATTCGCCACTCATAGGTGCCGGAATCTACGGAACGACCGGTGAATTACGTCCGACGCGTCGTTTCTGGAATCTGAAACAGTTGGCCGCTACGCCCGAGCAAGTCTTCTCGCTACCGTTCACGTGTAGCAAAGAAGAAGTCAATTGCGCCGCGTTCGGTTCGGCTGCCACCGACGACTATGCCGTTCACATGGTCAACAACGGAGCCGCTCGCGAAGCATTGATCAAGGGTTTGCCGGCCGGAATATCGATGAAAGTGTATACCACCGATGAGCAGAAGGGCATGCAAGAAACTTCTGCTACCGTAGCTTCCGACGGGAACTTGCGCGTACAGTTGCCACCGATGGCTTATGTGTCGGTTATGAGCAAATAATAGTGCTTTTATATAATATCTATCTCGAAGAGGGCAACCGCATTTGCGGTTGCCTTTCTTTTATTGTCGGAAGTTGTCAGATGTGATAACCAACAAACATTTTAAAGGATAGTCGGTATCCTACTCAAACGCTTGTTCCAAATCGGCCAGTAGGTCGTCGATATGCTCCGTGCCGATAGATAAACGAATCGTACTCGGGGTGATTCCCTGCGCTTCGAGTTCTTGCTCGCTGAGTTGCGAATGCGTAGTGGTGGCCGGATGGATGACGAGAGATTTGACGTCGGCCACGTTGGCCAGTAGCGAGAAGATTTGTAGCTTGTCGATAAAGCGATGCGCTGCGGGCATGTCGCCTTTTAGTTCGAACGTAAAGATAGAGCCGGCTCCCTGCGGAAAATATGTTTGATAGAGCGCATGATCAGGATGTTCGGGCAGTGCGGGATGATGGACTGCGGCCACTTTCGGATGTCGGCGCAAGTACTCCACTACTTTGAGCGCATTGGAGACGTGGCGTTCGACGCGCAACGAAAGCGTTTCCAAACCTTGTAGCAAGAGGAACGCATTGAACGGACTGATGGCCGCACCCGTATCACGTAGCAAAACGGCACGAATGCGGGTGACGTAGGCTGCCGCGCCTGCCGCGTCTACAAAACGTACGCCGTGATAGCAAGCTTCCGGTTCGGTCAGCTGCGGAAACTTGCCGGAGGCAACCCAATCGAACCGGCCGCTGTCGACGATAATGCCGCCCAACGACGTACCGTGTCCGCCGATGAATTTGGTAGCCGAGTGTACGACGATATCCGCCCCGTGTTCTATTGGACGTATCAGGTAGGGCGTACCGAACGTATTGTCGACAATCAGAGGAATTTGTCTGCTGTGCGCAATCGCCGCTACGGCTTCCATATCAATGATATTGGAGTGGGGATTTCCCAACGTCTCGATAAAAACTGCCTTCGTATTCGGTCGTATCGCGTGCTCGAAGTTCGCAACGTCGGACGGGTCGACGAACGTCGTTGTTATTCCGTGGGCAGGTAGCGTATGCGCGAGCAAATTGTACGTGCCTCCGTAGATAGTCTGTGCAGCAACGATATGGTCGCCGGCGCGCGTGATGTTTTCGAAGGCATAAGTCAATGCCGCCGCTCCCGATGCTACGGCCAGGCCGGCCACTCCTCCTTCCAAGGCAGCCATGCGTGTCTCCAATACGCTTTGCGTGGGATTTGTCAAGCGTCCATAGATATTGCCTGCGTCTTGCAAACCGAAACGAGCGGCTGCATGAGCCGAATCGCGAAATACGTACGAAGTGGTTTGATAGATAGGTACTGCGCGAGCATCGGTCGCCGGATCCGGATGCTCCTGCCCGACGTGGAGCTGGAGCGTTTCAAAATGCAATTTCTTTTCCATAAATGTCTTTCTAAACGATAAATTTAACTGTACAAAGGTAGTTGTTGTAGTTTTGTATGCCAATAAAACGATGAAATAAAGAAAATATATCTATATTTGCGGGATATATTGGTGTAATATACCAAGCGGTTCTACTGACATACGTGTAAACAGAAAAATATTCTTATGGAAACATTAGACAAAACCGATTTGCAGATACTACGTACCTTGCAATCTAATGCGCGATTGACCGTCAAGGAATTGGCTGCGCAGACGAATCTTTCATCCACGCCGGTCTATGAACGCCTCAAACGTTTGGAGACGAAAGGGTATATCAAAAAATATATCGCGATACTGGATGCCGAGAAGCTCAATCAGGGGTTTATGGTGTTTTGCCGTGTCAAGTTGCGACGAATGAATCGCGACATCGCATCGGAGTTTACCCGCATCATACAGGATATTCCCGAAGTGACCGAATGCTATAATATCTCGGGCAGTTACGACTATCTATTGAAAATCCACGCACCCGATATGAAATACTATCAAGAGTTTACGCTCAATGTGTTGGGGACGATAGGAAGTCTCGGCTCTGTGGAGAGTACATTCGTGATGGATGAGATAAAACATCAGTATGGGATACGAATATAACTCGTAAGTTGTCTAAATATCCTCGTATGTTCTTGCCATCACTTACGAGTTTATTTTCGTGACAAAGCCGCTTATGGAGAGGGGTTTTTGCCCTTTCGTCCCTTTTGTCTATCTTTGCGGCCGTTAAACGTACGTTTATAGAAGAACAATGAGGAATATTCGTAATTTCTGTATTATTGCCCACATAGATCACGGCAAATCTACCCTGGCAGACCGCTTGTTGGAGTACACGCACACCATTCAAATCACCGAAGGCCAAATGTTGGATGACATGGACTTGGAACGGGAGCGCGGCATCACGATCAAGAGTCACGCCATCCAGATGGAATATCAATATAACGAGACTACATACATACTGAACCTGATTGATACGCCGGGACACGTCGATTTTTCTTACGAGGTATCGCGTTCGATAGCCGCGTGCGAGGGCGCGTTGCTGATTGTGGATGCTACGCAAGGCGTACAGGCGCAGACAATATCCAACCTATATATGGCTATCGGCCACGATTTGGAGATAATACCCGTAATCAATAAGTGCGACATGCCCAGCGCGATGCCCGACGAAGTGGAAGACGAAATCGTAGAACTGCTGGGTTGTCGGCGCGACGAGATCATTCGCGCTTCGGGCAAGACGGGTATGGGAGTGGACGAAATATTGGCGGCCGTCATCGAACGTATTCCGGCGCCGCAAGGAGATGAGGAAGCTCCGTTGCAGGCTTTGATATTCGACTCCGTATTCAATTCGTTTCGAGGTATTATCGCTTATTTCAAGATAGAAAACGGCGTGATACGCACGGGTGATAAGGTGAAATTCATCAATACCGGTAAGGAGTACACGGCCGATGAGGTGGGCGTGTTGAAGATGGATATGATACCGCGCAAAGAGTTGCGGACGGGTGACGTAGGCTATATCATATCCGGCATTAAAAGTTCGCGCGAAGTGAAAGTGGGCGATACCATTACGCATGTCAACCGCCCGGCGCAGCAAGCCATCGCGGGTTTCGAAGAAGTGAAGCCGATGGTGTTTGCCGGATTGTATCCGATTGAGGCGGAAGACTTTGAAAATCTTCGCTCGTCGTTGGAGAAATTGCAACTGAACGATGCTTCGTTGACGTTTCAGCCCGAATCCTCGCTGGCACTCGGTTTCGGTTTCCGTTGCGGCTTCCTCGGGCTGCTGCACATGGAGATTATTCAAGAGCGGTTAGACCGAGAATTTGATATGAACGTCATCACGACCGTTCCCAACGTATCCTATCGTATCTACGACAAACAAGGGAATATGACCGAAGTGCACAACCCGGGCGGCATGCCCGACCCGACACTGATCGACCGCATCGAAGAACCTTACATCAAGGCTTCGGTCATTACGGTGACCGATTATATCGGGGCGATTATGACGCTTTGCTTGGGCAAGCGCGGCGAACTGATCAAGCAAGAATATATTTCGGGCAATCGGGTAGAGTTGCATTATAGCCTGCCGTTGGGCGAGATTGTGATAGATTTCTACGACAAACTGAAAAGTATCTCCAAAGGCTACGCCTCGTTCGACTATCATGCCGACGGTTTCCGGCCGTCCAAATTGGTGAAGTTGGACATTTTGCTCAATAGCGAACCGGTAGACGCTCTCTCGACGCTGACGCATTTCGACAATGCCTATGACTTCGGACGGCGCATGTGCGAGAAGCTGAAAGAGCTGATCCCACGCCAACAGTTCGATATCGCCATACAAGCGGCCATTGGGTCGAAGATTATCGCGCGAGAGACCATCAAGGCCGTGCGTAAGGACGTGACAGCCAAGTGTTATGGCGGCGACATCACGCGTAAGCGTAAGCTGTTGGAGAAACAGAAGAAAGGAAAGAAGCGCATGAAGCAAATCGGCAACGTAGAGGTGCCGCAAAAAGCTTTCTTGGCCGTCTTGAAGTTGGATTAGATAATGAGAGGAATCTCGTATATTTGTACCATGAAATGTTTAAGGAATAAAGAACACGGAACTTCTGATAAGAGAGTCGGAAAACAGATTTTATGAGGGGGAAATTTTTATTTGCGGCTTTGATAGTGACGGGAGCAGTAGCCTTGCTCGTGCCGGTGTTGTTGAGCCATGAAACGGCGACGCGCGTCGATACATACAGTATACGCGCGGACGTGCCATATATGGTGTCGCCGCCCGTAGTGCCGAGCGAAGCGGTGTTTGCGGGCGACACGGTGGATTTGCGGCGGTACGACATGCGCGAACGAATGGACAGGGAACTCATGTCGTTCACGTATATGCACTCATCCACGATGTTGATTATCAAGAAAGCCAATCGGCTGTATCCGGTTATTGAGCCTATTCTGAAAGAACAGGGCGTGCCGGACGACTTGAAGTACCTGATGACGATAGAGAGCAACCTCAACATGCGGGCGGTGTCGCCTGCCGGTGCGGCCGGGCTGTGGCAGTTCATGGCAGGCACGGCGCGGGACAACGGCTTGGAAGTGAATGCGAATATCGATGAACGTTATAACGTGGAGAAAGCTACTCGGGCGGCGTGCGCGCACCTGAAAAGCTTGTACGAACGTTTTGGTGATTGGTTGACGGTGGGTGCGGCCTACAATGCCGGACACGGGCGGATCGGCGGCGAACGTACGCGGCAGGGCAGGGAAGAGGCTGTCGACTTGTGGCTGAACGAGGAGACGTCGCGCTATATGTTTC
>JAISIB010000204.1 GCA_031262265.1 Prevotellaceae bacterium | reverse complement strand
TAGCTGCGTATGAGACGGGCGTATGCCAAGAAGACGGCTTCGCCTTCTTTCAGCGATATAGAGTTGACGATGGATTTCCCTTGCAAAGCTTGCAGGCCGGCTTCGATCACGTCCCATTTCGAGGAATCTATCATCACGGGCGCGCGGGCAATCTCCGGTTCGGCGGAGAGTAGGTTCAGAAAATGCCTCATTTCGCTGCGCGCGTCCAACAAACCGTCGTCCATATTCACGTCGAGTATCAGCGCACCGTCTTCTATTTGACGACGAGCGATAGAGAGTGCTTCGGCGTAGTCGCCCGTTTGTATCAGGCGCAGAAATTTGCGCGAACCCGCCACGTTGCAGCGTTCACCGACCATGACGAAATTCATCTCGGGCTTTATCGGCAACGCTTCCAAACCGGAAAGGCACAGATAATCGGGTTTCGGTACCGGTATATGGGGAGACGCGTCGGCAACCAAAGCCGGAAACTCGGCGATGTAAGCATCCGTCGTGCCGCAGCAACCTCCGATAATGTTCACCAAACCTTCCGAAACATATTCTTGCATGATCTTTGCCATCTCGGCGGGCGTCTGGTCGTAACCACCCAGCCCGTTGGGCAATCCGGCATTGGGATATACGCTGATATAATACGGTGCTCGTGCGGACAACTGACGAAGATAAGGCTTCATTTGTGCGGCACCGAAGGAACAATTCAGTCCGATAGAGAAAATAGGTGCATGGCTAACGGAAGCAAGAAAGGCGTCTAATGTCTGTCCGGAAAGAGTTCTACCGCCGGCGTCGGCGATCGTTACGCTTAGCATCAGCGGTACCTCGATACCTGTGTCGCGCATCGCCTGTTCGGCGGCATATATGGCCGCTTTCGCGTTCAACGTATCAAAAATAGTCTCGATCAGTATCGCATCTACGCCTTCTCGTAGCATGACGCACATTTGCCGGCCGTATGCCGAAGCCAATTCTTCAAACGTCAGGCTGCGAAAGCCCGGGTCGCTAACGTCTGGCGACAAGGAGGTCGTTTTGTTGGTTGGCCCCACCGAACCTGCTACGAAGCGCGGCTTGTGCGGAGTGGCGCGCGTGAATTCATCGGCCACCGACCGAGCCAGTCGCACCGCTTCGCGATTGATCTCATCGACATAAGTTTCCGTGTTATAATCCTTCATGGATACGGTCGTTGCGTTAAACGTGTTCGTTTCTATGATATCCGCGCCGGCGCGCAAATATTTCGCGTGGATGTCTCGGATAACGTCGGGACGTGTCAGACACAACAAGTCGTTGTTTCCTTTGAGGTCTCCCGATACTGCTGAGAAGCGAGTACCCCGAAAATCGGACTCGGTCAGATCGTATCCTTGGATCATAGTGCCCATGGCACCGTCAAGTATGAGAATGCGCTGACGAATGAGGGTTTGAAGCGGACTTTGCATGAGATGAATCGATTAATGGGAATAATGAAAGAAGGAAGCGACGCCCCCACACTACAATCATGGCAAAGAGCAATCGCGTACCTACGATAATCCACAGGTTGATACCTAAAGCCACGAAGAGCATCGTATCTTCCAATAAGGAATGTGAGATAGACAAATGATAATTGACGACGTTAGAATCTTGCAGCGAGAGCTTCCCTTCGTCGACCATGTCGGCCATCACTGCGCCGCCGTAGGCCAAACCGACGACGTTGCCGACAATCCAAAGAAAGGGCGCGTTGTCAGGCAATCCGAATAAACGCATCAGCGGACGTAGCGGGCGGGAAATAGCATCAATCCATTGGAATTCTACCAATACGCGTTGCAACACCATCAAGCCGGTCACGATCAGCAGAATGGTGACTATCAGCGTGCCCGACGCATATAACCAGGCCATAAACATGCCGCGTAACGTTTCCGTGTCGGCAGCGGCTATATGTGTGTGCGCGAAAGGTGTATTTCCGTAATCAAGTGGTAGCAACGTATTCAAAAAAACGGCTACGACGAATGCCATGATGATACGCATGCCGAACATTCCCCAGAAAGAGGAGCCTGTCTTACGCGTGACGGCACATTCTACGGGCAGGTTGTGAGCCAACAGGCACATCAACGCCAATATGGTAGCTTCGCGCACGGTTACGTCCAGCGACATCATCACGGCGATAGAAGCATACAGCGGTAGGAAAATACTCGTAATGAAAACGATTGCCGTCGCGCCCGGTAATCCGATA
This sequence comes from Prevotellaceae bacterium, assembly GCA_031262265.1. Taxonomy (GTDB): domain Bacteria; phylum Bacteroidota; class Bacteroidia; order Bacteroidales; family Bacteroidaceae; genus JAISIB01. The sequence continues at coordinate 13,528 of JAISIB010000204.1, read as the reverse complement.
AAGTGAAACAGCGGATGCAACCACGAAGCCACATAGTCGATCGCCCCGTAATGTTGTAGTAAATTAACCGCTAAGGAAATGGGAAGAATGATTTTCAAAAGCCACACGCACAGTTTCCCCGATTTGGGCAAAGCCTCGCGGACACATTTCCAAAGGCGTTCGTTCAGTGTAGCCATTTAGTAGTGTTTGCGCGCACGATCCAACTCGCGACGATCGTCTTTCTCGCGCAAAGTGTCGCGTTTGTCGTATGCCTTTTTACCTTTGGCCAACGCAATAACGAGCTTGGCCAATCCTTTTTCATTGATAAACATGCGCACCGGAATGATTGTAAATCCCGTTTCCTTCGTGCCGCGCTCCAGTTTGCGCAGTTCTTTGGCGTTAAGTAACAGTTTCCGATCGCGCCGCACCGAATGATTGTTGTACGAGCCATAGAAATATTCGGTGATGTGCATGTTTCTGACCCAAAGCTCTCCGTTTGAGAAGAAGCAGTAAGTATCTACTAAACTTGCCTTTCCCAAACGGATAGATTTGATCTCTGTTCCTGTCAACACGATACCGGCTGTCAGGGTTTCCACGAACTCGTAGTCAAACGAAGCCCGTTTATTTTTAATATTTATACTTGTCGGATGAAACACTCCTTAGTAACCGTAGTTATACAGTACGGGATATGCCACGTTGATGGTGTCCGAAGTATACGGGCGAATTTGACGAGCATTTATATTAAGCACTACGCGCCGTTCGCGCAGTTGTCCTTGAATACTCATCAGAACTGCACTCAAATCGTAAGCGCGATAGTATATGTGCGGAGCTATGCCCATAGCGGCGTAACTTACGGATTCTTCCTGCATAAAGTCATCGGTCAATCCCCAATTGCCTATATATAAGTCTAAGGTATCCGGTGCAGAGGCATCGGTCGCTACTTTGAGCGGCTCGTCCGTATATCTGAATATCGGCAGACTATGCGTTTGCGAACCGACATAGTAATTTGCATTTACGCGCAAATAATTACTACCGGTACCCATGAACAGCGTATCAAGAGCAATGAACGGCAATTGACATTTGGACAACAGCGTATCCGCCGCCGCACCGCGCGTCGTCATGACGGTCCCCTGTCCGTCCTTAGCGACCATATCGCTCAGAGACAGTACGGTAATGGTATATACCTGTTCGTCAAGCGGTTTACCGGCTTGCGACTCGTACATCGATTGTGTCATGTAGCCGGTAACAATTACTTTCGGAGAAAATTTGGCAAGCTCCGTTTGATCCATCTGTAAGAACGACTCGTCCGGTACGAGGCGAATACCGGTTTCGTCGGTAAACTCATACGTACCCATAAAGCCGGTCATCGTTGTCGGTAAACAAAATGTAACTTGGCCGTCGCCTTCGTCATCATTCAAGCATGACATGCATGTGAAACCCAATGATAGGGACAGTAGTACTGTCCAAAAATTAAAATACTTCATAGTTTTCTCTGGTTTTTAAAAAGTTCGCAAATATATGGTTTTTCATATTGAAAATACACGAAAGCTCAAAATACTACACGCGAAAGTTTGAAAAATAAAAAATCCCCCGTGATTCACATCACGTAGGGACCCCTCTCTTGCTAATTGTTTAATTAACACATCTCTTTTGAAGGCTAACAAAGTCTCGTTAGCGCGGACCACCGCCTCCACCGAAACGTTGACGACGTTCGGCCTGATCCTTCTCATAGGCTTTGAACTGGTCAGCAGTCAAAATGCCTTTCAATTTAGCGGTGTACTCTTCCTGCGTTTTGCGGAACTGTTGCATAGCAGCCTCGTCGGGCTGCCCGCCTTGCCCGCGTGCCGGCATCATTTTGCCGGCAAATTCTTTCGTAACGGCCAATACTTTGGCAGCCTGATCGTCATTCAACGAATATTGCTCAACCATACGGTCGGTCATTCGTTGCGCCATTTCTTCCGGATCCATCGGTCCTTGCGCCATAGCCACGACTGTCGTTAGAAGCAGTGCGCTCATTAAAAAAAATACCTTTTTCATCCCCATTATTTTTAGTGTTACACATATCAAGTAGTCATCTACTCAATTAGTATTATGACGATAAATACCTGCATAAGTTTAATGTGACGCTTTGTTTTAACAAGATTTTACGAATAAAGCATCTCACGAAAGAACATCCTGAGGTTATTGAAATAACTCCCTTTATAAAAGGAATTAGCGCGTAAGTAATTATTCTTTCACAGTCGGAAAATAAAATTAGAAACGCGGAAAATAGGAGAACAAACGAGGCGCGTGACATACGAAAAGAAGGCACTTCCGAAACCTCGAAAGTGCCTTCCCAATCATTATGTAATAAAAAAGAAGTTCTATTCCTCGTAGCTCTGAGCGGCTAAACGTTTGTACGTTGCATAACGCCACTTGGCATTGTCTTCGGCCGCCTTGAACAACTCTTGTGCCTCGTCCGGATATTGTTTCAGCAACGAAGTATAGCGTACCTCACCCTTCAAGAAGTTTTGGAACTCATCCCACGCAGGTTCTTTCGAATCGAGCGTAAACGGATTCTTCCCTTCGGCTTCGAGGGCGGGATTGTAACGCCACAAGTGCCAATAGCCACATTTAACGGCAGCTTCTTCTTCGGCCTGAGACTTACCCATACCGGCACGCAGTCCGTGATTGATACACGGTGCGTAAGCAATAATAAGCGAGGGACCCGGATAAGCTTCTGCTTCACGAATGGCTTTCAACGTTTGCGCTTGGTCGCTACCCATAGCGATTTGCGCTACATATACATAGCCGTAGGTCGTAGCCATGAGGCCTAAGTCTTTCTTGCGTACGCGCTTGCCGGCAGCGGCAAACTTTGCGATAGCTCCAGTCGGCGTAGCTTTCGACGACTGTCCGCCGGTATTAGAATAGACTTCGGTATCCAGCACAAGAATATTCACGTCTTTACCGGAAGCAATCACGTGATCAAGACCTCCGTAGCCAATGTCATACGATGCGCCGTCTCCGCCGATAATCCACTGAGAGCGTTTTATCAAGTATTGTGTCAAGCCTGACAACTCACCGCAAATGGGGCATCCGCCGGCTTTGCAATGTTCTATCATCGGTATGAGCTGTTCGGATAACTCTTGCGTCTTTGCCGCATCGTGCATGTTAGCCAACCATTCACCGAAAGTTGTTTTCATTTCTTCCGACACTTCGGGCGTCGAGATGGCTTGTTGCATCAAGCGGGCAATACGTGCGCGCATTTTCTCATTGGCCAATTCCATTCCGAGACCATACTCGCAGAAGTCCTCGAACAAAGAATTTGCCCACGCAGGTCCCTGTCCTTTTTCATTCTTCGTGTAAGGAGTAGAAGGTACCGAGCCGGAATAAATAGATGAGCAACCGGTCGCATTGGAAACCATCTGGCGATCACCGAAGAGCTGGGTAATCAGCTTTACATACGGCGTCTCACCACAACCGGCGCAAGCACCTGAAAATTCAAACAACGGCGTGGCAAACTGCGAGTTCTTTACGTTGGCCGCTACATCTACCAAATGTTGTTTGCTCTTGACATTCTTAGCGCAATAAGCCCAATTGTCAGCCTCGGCCAGTTGCGTATCGAGCGATTGCATAGCCAACGCCTTGCCACCCTTTTGGGGATTACCCGGACAAATATCGGCGCAGTTGCCGCAACCCAAACAATCGAGCACATCCACTTGCATACGGAACGTCATGCCGTCGAATTGTTTGCCGATCGCTTTCAACGTCGTAAACGAAGCACCGGCCTGCTCTTCGGCATCCAGCACAAACGGACGAATGGCAGCGTGCGGACAAACGTAAGCACACTTATTACATTGAATACAAGTCTCCGGATTCCATTGAGGCACGAAAGCAGCCACTCCGCGTTTTTCATATTGAGCCGTTCCTGCGTCCCAAGTACCGTCGGCACGATCTTTGAAAGCAGATACCGGTAATAAGTCGCCATCTTGCGCGTTGATCGGCCGAACTACCTCGTTGATGAATTTCGGGTCGTCGTTCCCTGACAGTTCATCATCCGGTAGATTCGCCCAAGCCAAGTCTATGGTCAGTTGCTTGTATTCACCGCCGCGATCAACCGCTGCATAGTTTTTATTGACGATTTCTTCTCCCTTATTGCCGTAGGATTTCACAATGAACTTCTTCATTTGTTCTATCGCCAAATCCACCGGAATGACTTTGGTAATACGGAAAAATGCCGATTGAAGTATGGTATTGGTGCGATTCCCTAAGCCTATTTCCATAGCGATGCTCGTAGCATCCATATAATAGACGCTAATGTTCTTCTTGGCAAAGTATCGTTTCACTTTGTTAGGCAGATGTTTGGCCAACTCTCCCTCATTCCAGATAGTATTGAGTAGGAAAGTGCCGTTTTCCCGCAAGCCGCGCGTCACATCATACATGCGTAGATAAGCCTGCACGTGACATGCTACGAAATTCGGGGTATTTACTAAATAAGTCGAACGGATTGGCGTATCGCCGAAACGCAAGTGTGAACACGTGAAACCGCCTGATTTTTTCGAGTCATAAGAGAAATAGGCCTGGCAATACTTGTTCGTGTTATCACCAATGATCTTAATGGAATTTTTGTTGGCGCCAACGGTTCCGTCAGCTCCCAAACCGTAGAATTTGGCTTCATACATTCCCTCACCGCCGAGAGCTATTTCTTCTTTCAAGGGAAGTGATGTAAACGTAACGTCATCTACGATACCGATCGTAAAGTGATTTTTCGGTTCGGGCAGAGCTAAGTTCTCAAATACCGAGAGAATCTGTGCAGGCGTGGTATCTTTGGAAGACAACCCATAACGTCCGCCTACGATGAAAGGCGCATCAGCCGCTCCGTAGAAGCAATCTTTTACGTCCATATAGAGAGGTTCACCTTGCGCACCCGGTTCTTTCGTGCGGTCAAGCACGGCAATACGCTTAGCCGTCTTCGGAACGGCAGCAATGAAGTGCTTAGCGGAGAAAGGACGGTAAAGATGTACGGCCACTAAACCGACTTTTTCGCCTTGTGAAGCCAGATAATCTACGGCCTCACGGGCAGCTTCGGTCACCGAACCCATCGCGATAATTACGCGGTCGGCATCGGATGCGCCGTAATAGTCAAACAAATCATATTTGCGTCCGGTAATCTTGGAAAGCTCGGCCATATATTCTTCTACGATAGCGGGAACAGTATCATAATAGGAGTTACATGCTTCACGGTGTTGGAAATAAACATCCGGGTTTTCGGCCATTCCCCTGGATACGGGATTGATCGGATTAAGTGCACGCTGACGGAATTCAGCCAGTGCCTGCCGGTCGATAAGATGCGCAAGATCTTCATTTTCCAGCATCTCTATTTTCTGTATCTCATGAGAAGTACGGAAACCATCGAAGAAGTTAACAAAAGGTACGCGTGCTTTGATCGTAGCCAAGTGCGCTACCGCCGCCAAGTCCATGACTTCTTGTACGGAGCCTTCGGCCAACATAGCAAAGCCCGTTTGTCGCGTAGCCATTACATCTTGATGATCACCAAAGATAGATAGCGCATGAGAAGCAAGTGCGCGCGCCGAAACATGAAAAACACACGGAAGCAATTCTCCGGCTATCTTATACATATTCGGTACCATTAATAATAAACCTTGCGACGCTGTATATGTCGTCGTCAAAGCACCGGCTTGCAACGAGCCATGCACTGCGCCTGCTGCGCCGCCTTCCGATTGCATTTCTTGTACGAGCACGGTCTCACCGAAGATATTCTTACGGCCTTTGGCCGCCCATTCGTCTACGTATTCGGCCATCGTCGAAGAAGGCGTAATAGGATAGATGGCCGCCACTTCTGAGAACATATACGAAATATGTGCCGCCGCTTGATTGCCATCGCATGTAATGAACTTTTTCTGTTTCGTCATAACACTTGGTAATTTAATAGTAATATAAGTTTTTTGATAGTTATCAATACAAAAAGCCGAACAACCACAACGGGAGACGATTTTCGCGTCCCAACTCCGCTTTGCTCACGGCGTAACAGATATTTGGTTGCACCTTCATGCGTACCGTATCCATGCATACTTTAAATGGAATCTGCCCATTGACTAAGAACGAGCTATTCTTATCTCCTTTATAAATCTTATGATCTTTGTACATCGTGTTGAGAAAGAATGTTTCCAACACATCTTGCTCGTTCAATTGGAAAGGATAAATGCTATACATCAAATTGGTATTGTGCAACATCACACGCGACGGTTTTTTAGGGAACTCCTCTTCGTGTTCATACACCATATTGATAAGACGTGCATCGGTCAAGTATTTCAAATAATTCATTACCGTTGCCCGTGACGTCTGTATTTCATTGGCCAGACGACTGACATTCGGAGTATTTGAACCGTTGATGGCCAGCAAATAAAAGAGCTTCTTGATTTTATCGAGGAACTTCACTTCAATCTGCTTTAAGAGTAGGATATCTACCTCAACCATCATGTTCATCGTCTTTAATAAATTTTCCGAGAAGTTACGTTTCTCGAGGAAGAACGGGTAGAATCCGTGGTGCAGATAATCGCGGAAATAATTGAGCGGTTGAGTCTTTGACAAAACGCCGCGAGCTATTTTCTCATGGTTTTGCAAGATTTCGTCCAATGTATAAGCGCGGAATTTTAGCCCTGTTTGTAGGTTTAGAAACTCGCGAAATGAAAAACCACGCAGGTTGTAGCTTTTCACAACATCGCGCAAATCCGGATTTTCTTCCTTCAAACGCATCACCGACGAACCGGTAAAAACAATTTTCAACCCCGGCAACGTATCATAGCACTTACGCAAATCAGAACTCCAATTAGGATATTTAAATACTTGGTCTATTAATAGCACGCGCCCACCCCTTTTCCTAAATTCAGTCGCGAATTCTACGATAGAATGATCGGAGAAATAGAAATTATTCATGTTTACGTACAGACAAGAGCGGTCGGTTCCAAACTTTTCTTTTGCATATTGCAGCAAGAACGTAGTCTTTCCGACACCGCGCGTACCTTTGATTCCTATCAACCGGTCGTTCCAGTCGATTTCGTCCATAAGATTTCGCCGAACAGGAGCATTGGTATGCTCAACCAAATATGCATGCGTTCGATAAAATGCCTCCATTGTTCACCATATCAAGGTTTGAACCGCAAAGGTAACGCTATAATTCCAATTTGCAAAGTGGAGTTAGCAAAATCGTAGTTTGTTAAGGCACAAACTTTAAGCATACGGGCATGCTCAAAGGAATGTCTTGCTTTATGTCGGTCAACAAACCGGTTTCCGTATCGACACGAAAGACCTGAATCACGTTGCTGTCACGACAAGCGACCAGCAAAAAACGTCCATCAGGCGTCAACGTGAAATTGCGCGGGTGTGTACCTGTCCGTTGATACCCTATTCGCGACAGCAAACCCGATGAATCGATGCGGAAGATAGCCAGTCCGTCATTTTGCAAACGGTTGCTGGCATACAGGAAACGACCGTCGGGAGAAACGTGTATATCTGCGCTACCGCCGGCGGGAATCGTGTCGGCCGCCACCGCCTGTAAGGCTGTCAAACGACCATCCTTAGCATCATATCCGTAGACGTTGACCATACCGGATAGTTCGCTAATGAGATAAGCAAAGCGGCCGTTGGGATGAAAATCCATGTGACGCGGTCCGGAGACAGGAGGTAAATCGATTTCGCCCGGTACGGATTGTACTAAGTAAAAGTCTTGTGTCGGCTGCGTCTTGAAACAATAAATTTTGTCAGTACCTAAATCCATCGCATACAGATACTTCTCATCCGGACTATAGTGTACGCTGTGCAGATGCGTGTGTGTTTGTCGAACAGGGTCGGTTCCGTGTCCGATAAACGATATGACTGTTGCATCCATCAACTTTCCATTCGTGTCGAGCGGGAAAGATGAAATACTTCCGCCCGTATAATTTGCCGTAATGACACGTTGTTGTGCCTTGTCCACCGTAATATAACACGGCGCCGCCCCACCCGTCGGCTTGCTGTTGAGTAGCGAAAGCGTACCGGTTACTCGATCGAATTGATAAGCGTGTGCCTGCGCATTTTCTGCGTCTTCGGAAACAGCATATACATAGTTGCCATTTACCGCAGGCGTCAGGTACGAAGGATTACTAACCGGTGTCGTACTGATCAGACGGACAGTTGCAGACAAAGTATCAAAGGCATATACATAAATGCCCTTACTTTCTTCCTGCGTGTAGGTACCTACGAGCAAGTACTGCTCATGTTCGCGTAATACATTGGCCGGTTGCCGGCATGCAGTAGAGAGCAAAATCATGGTAATGAGTAAGATAATGAAACCAATACTGTACTTCATAGACGTTGTTGCTTTATAGAATTCACTGCAAAGATAAATAACTCAAATTGCAACGCAAAATTTCAATTATCAAAGTCGCATATTCGATTATGCTCGTCAGATAATTTACGCACAAAGCCGCAAAATCGACTAAGTGACGAGCTTACATTCGTTCGGGAACTTCAATTCCTAACAACCCCATTCCCGAGCGAATCACTTTGGCTACATTGGCAGATAGCACCAGTCGGAATGATTGTACCGCCTTGTTTTCTTCGCGTAGGATACTGAAATCATGATAGAACTGGTTGTACTCTTTCACCAACTCATATATGTAGTTGGCAATGATGGCCGGACTATAGTCATCAGCTGCTTGACGCACGATCACATCATAGGAAGCTAATGATTGTATCAACGAGATTTCTTTTTCGTTCAACGGAACATCTTTCGGTAAGATAGCGGCGGATAATCCCGCTTCATCCGCTTTACGCAATACCGAACGAATGCGCGCGTATGTATACTGGATAAATGGCCCGGTATTACCGTTAAAGTCAATAGACTCCTTTGGATTAAACGTCATGTTCTTGCGCGGATCCACTTTCAGGATGAAATATTTCAATGCGCCCAAGCCAACGATTCGCGCGATCTCTGCTGTTTCTTCCGAGTCATCCGATTTTCCCAATTCCTGCGAAGTCTCACGCGCCGTCTCTATCATTGCGTCCATTAAGTCATCAGCGTCTACGACCGTGCCTTCGCGCGATTTCATTTTCCCTTCGGGCAATTCCACCATCCCATAGGAGAAGTGTACCAAGTCCTTACCCCATGCAAATCCCAACTTATCGAGAAGTATAGAAAGTACTTGGAAATGGTAATTTTGCTCGTTTCCTACGACATAAATCATGTGATTAATGGGAAAATCATCGTAGCGTAATTTTGCCGTACCTATATCTTGTGTCATGTAGACAGAGGTTCCGTCCGAACGAAGCAGTAACTTATGATCCAATCCTTCGGCCGTCAGATCCGCCCAGACTGAGCCGTCTTCTTTTTGATAGCATATTCCTTTCGCCAGTCCCTCTTCTACTTTTGCTTTCCCCTCTATATATGTTTCCGACTCATAATAGATCTTATCAAATCCGACCCCCATCTTCCGATAAGTTTCGTCGAAACCTTCATATACCCATGCGTTCATCATCGACCAAAGCGCGCGTATCTCCGCATCACCGGCCTCCCATTGACGAAGCATGGCGCGCGCTTCTTTCATTAACTCGGAAGATGCTTCGGCTTCCTCTTGTGTTAATCCGCCTTCCATCAGTGCTTTGATTTCCGCCTTATAGTGTTTATCGAACGCCACATAATAATCACCGACCAAATGGTCTCCTTTCTTTCCGCTGCTTTGCGGCGTCTCGCCGTTGCCCCACTTTTGCCACGCCAACATAGACTTACAGATGTGGATACCGCGATCGTTCACGATATTTGTCTTTACTACCCGATTCCCGTTGGCTGTCATGATTTCCGCCAACGCATAACCGAGCAGATTATTGCGTATATGTCCGAGATGTAAGGGCTTGTTCGTATTAGGCGATGAATATTCGATCATTACCAACGGAGAATTCTCGTCGGGCGACTTCGTTCCGTAGCTTGGATCCGTATGTACGGAGTTTAATAACCCCAGCCATGCATCGGAAGCTACGGTCAAATTCAGAAAACCTTTGATGACGTTGTATTTTTCTACGGCAGGCTCGTTATCAACAAGGTAGTTACCTAACGCAGTAGCCAGTTCTTGCGGATTTCTCACGCCGGTGGGTTTGAGGAACGGGAACACATTCAGTGTCAAATGCCCCTCAAACTCTCTGCGTGTCTTGCTTAGTTGTACTTGCTCCGTAGCCGGTTGCCACCGGTAAAGTACGGATATTCCGTTTTGTATGGCCTGAGCCAATTTTTGTTCTATCTTCATACACTTTCGCGGTTTTTTCGGGCGCAAAGGTATGAAAATAAAGAATTACTCGTCTAAAATACGAAGCCTAAGCCTAAACGTACGTTAGAATTGAAGGCATTTCCTCCATATAGCGGCTTTTCTTTGTTGACGCGCACAAAGCCTCTGTCATACGTTAAGCTCAAAATAAACTTACTGTATGCCGCGTGGATACCGATAGTGCCTCCGATATCAAACTTTCGAGCAAAGGTATCGAAATAATCATCATCGAAATCAATTTGAGTCACCGTCTCGTCGCGATTAGTGACCGATCCGCTTCCTTTCATCTTGCCGGAAAGGCCATAGCCGGCGTAAAGTCCGACAGAAGGATACAGCGTAAGTTGCTTAACGGTAAACTTGTAGAATATCGAAACGGGCAATTGCAAATACGAAGGATTGGCTTTCACTTCATACTGCTCGCCGTAGTCATCTTCCTTGTCTCTTCCGCCCAGCTGCGTATAGAATAGACCGGTTTCCAACCCGACTTTTTCACTTAGATCCACTTGTACGAATGCGCCGGCATATAGGCCGAGACGCTCATCCATTTCGGCCTCCTCACGAGTGGCTACGGGAATTTCATATTCGTTTAGCGAAGCAAAATTCAATCCGCCACGAATACCAAACCGAACGTTTTGTGCGTGAACAGCTCCTGCCGTCATCAACACAAACAAACTTACTACCATGATTTTTGTCTTCATCTCTGTCTTTTTTTAGTGTATTATTAGATTTTATGACTGATCACGTCACAAAATTGGCGACCAAAACTGAAAAGAATTTGGAATTTTCGGCCGATTCTCCTAAAAACCGTTCTTTCCGTACGACATAGATATTCGCTCATGGCAAGTTAGGCTATTATCTCCGTATGAACGCAAATTATCTACCTTTGAAAATAAAATATCACGCTTTGATATACGAATATCTGACGAAGAAAAAAAGAGCACGTCTCACGACGCGCTCTTCACATTCACAAAAAATGTATTATATACCATGCAATACACCTGTTCCTTATTTCTTCTTCCACAATTTCGTCATGTCTTCCAGCGTTTTGCCTTTGGTTTCGGGAACTAACTTCCACACAAACACAGCGGCTACGAGGCAGATGATGCCGTAAAGGGCATACGCGAACATGTGACCGAACTTATCACCCATATCGCCGAGTTGCATGTTGTACATCGGTACGAACGTAGAAGAAACGATGAAGTTGAATATCCATTGGAACGCCACGGCGATAGCCACCGCCGCTCCGCGAATGGTATTCGGGAATATTTCGGCGATTAGTACCCAGCATATCGGTCCCCAACTCATCATAAATGCAGCACTGTACACCATAATGCTAATCACCGGCACCAACGGATGAACACTTACCAACAAATTGCTGATAGCAACGCCGGCCGCTCCCACCGCCATGCCTAACGAACCGGTAATCAACAACGGTTTGCGTCCCCATTTCTCGACGGTAAAGATAGCCAATAGCGTAAACAAAATATTGACGATACCCATGATCATAGTCTGCACCATCGGGTCGCCCATATTCATGCTTTCGAAGATACGCGGCGCGAAGTAGAGCACAGCATTGATACCTACCGCCTGTTGGAACACGCTCAGCATAATGCCGATGAATATGACCATCCAGCCGTACGTGAATAGTTTCTCCGTCTTTTGCTTGGCGGTAGCCTTGATGTCGGCCAGAATCTCTGCCGCCTTAGAAACGCCGTTGACTTTGCTCAATACCAGCATCGCTTTCTCGTCTCTGCCGCACATCGCCAAGTAGCGTGGCGTTTCGGGGATACATAGCACAAGTAGCGTAAACAATCCGGCAGGCCATGCCTCACTGCCAAACATCAGCCGCCAACCTGTTTCCACCGTCCACTGCGCAGCTTCCGGATTCATCAACTTGTTGACGCCATCAACCATTTTAATGAGCGGATTATCGTGTGCACCGAGAATCAGGAAGTTGACGAAATACACGACCAGCTGACCAAAGATAATCGCGAATTGATTCCACGATACCAATGTCCCTCGAATATTACTCGGAGCGACTTCGGCAATATACATAGGACAAATGGCAGAAGCCAATCCGACTCCGATACCGCCCAATACTCGGTAAAGATTGAACGCAATGAGCAGGGAAAAGGTCGGTTCTCCATAAGAAAAGAACAAAAACTCCGGACGATAGGAACCTAACGCAGACAGAAAAAAGAGTATGCCGGCCAGAAACAATGACCGCTTGCGTCCGAGCGTTGAAGCAAAAAAGCCCGAAAGTGCACTACCTATGATGCAACCGATCAATGCGCTTGACGAAGTGATACCATGTATCGCATCGGTATAAGTAAAATCCGTCGCGCCCATAAAGAACGCTTGCAAACCTTTTTCAGCTCCCGAAATGACGGCAGTATCGTACCCGAAAAGCAACCCGCCGATGACTGCGATGGAAACAATCGAGAATAAATACGCTCTACTGCCGTTTGCTGTTGTATTACTCATGATTCGACGAATTAAATGTACATGTTTACTATCGCTTCGTAGAGTTCTTGTTTACCGCTGATTTGCTTCGGTTCACCGTTAGCCTTCGCATAAGTTACGAGATCTTCGAGCGTGAGCTTTCCCTCTTCGTATTCTTTGCCTTTGCCACTGTCGAACGAAGCGTAACGCTCTGTAAACATTTGCTTGTAAGGAGATTCTTCCAACAACGCAGCCGCACTTTCCAACGCACGCGCCATTACATCCATTGCTGCGATATGCGCGATGAAAATGTCTTCCAGATCGGTTGAGTTGCGACGCGTCTTCGCATCGAAGTTCGTACCGCCGTTTCCTAAGCCACCGTTGCGAATGATTTGCATCATAGCTTGTACCAAGTCGAATTGGTCTATTGGAAATTGGTCGGTATCCCATCCGTTTTGGTAATCGCCGCGGTTAGCGTCGATAGAGCCGAGCAGACCATTATCGACTGCGACAGCCAGTTCATGCTCGAATGTATGACCGGCCAGCGTAGCGTGGTTGACCTCAATATTGACTTTAAAATCTTTATCCAGTCCGTGCGCTTTCAAGAATCCGATCACCGTTTCCGTATCCACGTCGTATTGATGCTTGGTGGGTTCCATCGGTTTCGGTTCTATAAGGAACGTTCCTTTAAATCCTTTTGCACGCGCATAATCACGCGCGGCAGCGAGCATAGTGGCGAGATGCTCTTTCTCACGCTTCTGATCCGTATTAAGTAAAGTCATGTAACCTTCACGTCCGCCCCAGAAAACATA
>JAISIB010000184.1 GCA_031262265.1 Prevotellaceae bacterium | reverse complement strand
TTTTAGAATATGCCTTGTGCATAGAAGTGTATATTTGCCCCGTTGTTGTTTGTTTCGAGGAAAGACGAACAACAGCGGGGCAAATGCGTTTAAGTACTTACGAGAGAGAAAGAACTTGGAAGGGGGCTATTGCTCCTCTCTTTATCTGTCTACAATAATTCATTAGCACGCATAATCAACTCATCGGCGTACTTGTATATATCATCTATTGTTTTTATTTGATAGATATGTGCTTTTTTGTCTTTATCCATAATAGATATACGCTTATAAAGCAGATTAGTGACATCAATATCCTACTAATTTAGTAAAAGCCGAATATTGTCTCAGAATTTGTATAATTTTCTCGCTTTCCCCTCACAAGAACTAAGGCGGAAAATATTTTTTCGCCGTATGAAAATCCGATAAGCTCGTAAGTTATGCGAGCAATACCTTATCGTATGTGCGCTTTGAGGTGCTCCGTCAGGTGAGTTTGGTATTTGCCATTTTCGTCCGCATAGATTAGGCAGGCATCAATGTCGGGGTGTTTTTCGCAGTAGGCGATGGCGTCATCCAGACCCATCACCATGAATGCGGTGGCCAATGCGTCGGCAGTCATACAGTCGTGCGCGACCACAGTGGCCGACAAAAGTGAATGTTGCACGGGATATCCGGTACGTGGGTCTATAGTATGTGCATATTTCTTACCGTCTCGGTAGTAGAAGTTGCGGTAGTTGCCGGACGTAGCCAGTGCGCAATCGCTCAATTGAAGCACGAGTTGTAGGTCATTGTTGACGGCAAGCGAATTATCGGTTGGTTTATTGATGCCGATGCGCCATTCTTCGCCTTCCGGATTGCGTCCGTGCAGTACGACTTCGCCGCCTATTTCCACCATATAGTCACGTATGCCGTTCCGAGCGAGTAGATTTCCGATAACATCAGAGGCATATCCCTTGGCAACGGCATCACAAGTGATTAGCATACGCGGATCGGTCTTTGTGAGACGTCCATCGGTTTGTAGCGCAATGTTTTGGTATCCGATGAGTGCTTTCAAACTATCTACGGTGGTCGAGTCCGGCCATTGCTCATGCGTGAATCCGAATCCCCATACGTTTACGAGCGGCGAGATGGTAATATCGAATGCTCCGTCGGTACTTTCCGCCAATGCCAACGAGCGGCGCAATACGTTTCGGAATAAGGTATCTGTCTCCGTTGCCTCGTTACGATTGATTTTCGAGATGATAGATTGCGGATTAAACGTCGATAGCGAGTTATCAAACCGTTGCAGTTCTGCGATAATATCCGAATGTAAATCTTTCGAGCTTTGATAGGTAATATTGTAAATGGTACCGAACACAAATCCGCTATTCTTTTGATACACGGTGGGGCGATCGTGGTAATAGAGAATGAAGAACGTAGCAAGAGCCAGCGGTATCAGCCAGAGCAATCCTCTGCGCGAATGTTCTTTCAGTTCGGCGCGCTTCTCCGCGTCGGTCATTTCGGAAATAGCTTTCATAAGCGTATGCTATTAAGTAGAGATAATCAACTATTAAATTTTATCGTGTAGATGTTCGATGAGTATTTTGAGGCCGATGGCTATCAAAATGACTCCTCCCCATAGCTCGGCACGTAATTTGGCTGCATTATGCATGCTGCAACCCATACAAAAGCCGACAAGCGAGAGTGAAAAAGAAACAAGGCCTATGATACCGACGGGCATAAGCACAGCTTGCCATGTTTGCATATTGAGAAAGGCGAAGGTGATACCTACTGCCAACGAGTCGATACTGGTAGCGATGGCCAACATCAGTACGGTAGGTAAACTGTTAATGCCGACAGCCTTTTTATTCTCGCACCCCGTGAAAGATTCCCGTATCATACGGATTCCCAGAACGGCCAAAATGCCAAACGCTATCCAGTGGTCGAACGCTTGCACCAGATGCGTAAATCTTCCGGCTACCCACCAGCCGATAATTGGCATTATTGCTTGAAACAAGCCAAAGAGAAAGGCGGCTCGCCATACTTTCGGGCAGCGAAAGGTACGATGTGTGATACCGGCCGCTACCGATACGGCAAAACAATCCATAGCTAATCCGACGGCTATCAGTAGAATTTCGAGTGTTCCCATTACTTCTTAGGCCAAGGAATGTAGTAGGAAATAGTATAAGTGATTCCGGTGGCACTACTTCCGTATGTTCCGAATCCCGGAACAAACCATGGATCACCATACCGGCTAACAGAAGCACCGTGCCGCCATTTCATGCGGATCGTCCAGCCCATGCGGATGCTGTTTGTCAGTTGTACGCGTACGCCGCCCAACAGTTCGTACCAGCGCACAGTCGCTTTTTGTCCGGAGTAGTCGTATGGAATCGTTCCACCCCATATCATATCTTCCAGATTAGGGTTCGGCAACGTCGTTCCCCAGATCGGATCTTCCACCGGTGGTGTGTTGACGTCATAAGATACGGCACTAATGCCATAACGAACGCCCAAAAACCAATTACCTACTTTGTTATCTTTTTTATACATGAAGTTGTAGTTCATTCCCAGTCGCATATACGGAGCACTTCCCTTGTAGTGAATTCCTTGCTCTGCCCATGCGTCGGTTCGCCCGTAGCCTGCTTCGACAATCGGGAAGAAACGATTTTTCAGATTCAGTTCCGCACTGACTTCCGTGCTCAAAAAATCACTTCCCAATAGGTGTGCGCCGATACCGTACAGGTCTACGCCAATATCTATGCCTTGCACCGACGGGGTCTCTGTGGGGATGGTCTGTGCTCGAAGGCCGGAACCGGCAAGAACGAGCAATAGGCTAATACAGCAGTTCCATATTTTTCGTACCATCGGTGTTTGCGCTCAGACTGGTAATGTTTAGAGATTTCAAACGATATGTAGTGTGCTGTACCGCCCCTTCTTCGTTCAGAATGGCCTGCGTCATATCGTAACCACAGTCCATGGATACGAAAACGGGCGTATTTGTGTGTCGTATCCAGATTGTGTCGGTATCCAGCGCGAGATTTGCGCTATTATAGTGGAGTACCCACACCGTAGTGTCCGCCGTATAGTTGAGCGGCAAGAACACATCTGTCACGTTTGTGCCGGCGTTGTACAATACGGAATCCGTTCCCAATGCCGTCACGGTTAGATATTCCAACGAGGATGTGACGGTATTTCCTTCCGCGTCCGTTTGCATGACAGATGCACGTATGGTAGCGCGTCCGGCTACGGAGCAGTCACTTTCTTCGGCGCACGACGCGAACATACATCCCGTCAAAAACGTGATACATGCGGTCATGAGTAGAATAGGGGTATGCCTTTTCATGTTTATATTCGGGTTATATGGTTTCAGCCACTTGGTAATCATTTCGTCCGTGGAAGTTGCGCGACACAAGTTCGCCCAAAAAACCGGCCACAAATAGTTGCGTGCCGATAATCATGGATGTTAGGGCAATATAAAAGTATGGTGAATCGGTCACGAGGCGATACGGCAATCCTTGATACATAGCATATAGTTTGGAGATGCCGACAATGGCTGCGCCGATAAAGCCAAGTAGGAACATCAACGAACCT
>JAISIB010000109.1 GCA_031262265.1 Prevotellaceae bacterium | reverse complement strand
AACGGTTACCATTTTCGGCAAAATACGGTTGGCGTTTACAATCCGTTTAGCGTGCTAATGACTTTCTACAAAATGGATTTTGGCAGCTATTGGTTTGCGACGGGTACACCCAGCTATTTAGTGAAACTGCTCAAACTTAGCAATTACAACCTCGAACGCATGGCGAACGAAGAGACCGACGCCGACGTACTGGACAGTATCGACACCACTTCTCCAATCCCTGTTATCTATCAGAGCGGTTACCTAACTATTAAAGGCTATAACGAACGTTTCGGACTGTATCGTTTGGGCTTTCCGAATCGTGAAGTGGAAGAAGGATTTGCCAAATATCTGCTGCCGTTCTATTCCAACTTAAAAGCAGAAGAAGTCCGTTCGTGGGTGACGCGCTTCGTTATCGATATAGAAAACGGCGATGTAGACGTTTTCTTATATCGTTTGCAAACGTTTTTCGCCGGCATTCCTTACGACGATTTGAAGCGGGATATGGAATGGCATTACCAGAATACGGCATACATACTCTTCTTGCTGCTGGGTTTCTACGTGCAGAAAGAATACCGCACTTCGCAAGGGCGCATCGACCTGCTTCTCCAAACCGACAAGTATATTTATATTATGGAGTTCAAGGTGGACGGGACGGCGGAAGAAGCCCTTACGCAAATCAATGCTACGAACTATGCGGCGCAATTCGCGACCGACCCTCGTACGCTTTTCAAAGTGGGCGTTAATTTCAGCAACGAGACGAAGACCATCGAGCGGTGGGTACTGGAAGTGCGTTGAATGCAGAATTGAGAGCTGCAATTCTCCACCAAGTTGGTGGAAAGTTTCATTTCCGTGACTATAAAATAAATAAAACTGCATACGGCAGGTAGGCATGGATGTCCGACAGGCGTGCAGTCTAACGCCGCAGGCGTTGAATCTTCGTAACCCCATGCAAGCGGAGTGGAGCGACGCGCAGCTTGGGGTAGTAACGTCTCTCCTCCCTGCAACTCCGGCAGGAGTTGAACCCGCTTCGGGGTTCAGTGGGTGGGGAATGCCTGTACTGCGGGTTTCACCCGCAGTTACGCAAATTAAACGCCTATGGCGTTTCAACGTTGTATCAGATAAAGGAAGTGCTCCGCCAAAAGGAATAAAGAGGGTTGATACAATTATTGCAGAATTAAGAGATTGTGTGCAAAATAAAAGAATAATATAGTTCCGAGGTGACAGCTATTTGATTATAAGGGTAGAAATAATATTTGTTATAATGCCCAAGCCAACAGTTCCAAAAATAAAATATGACCAGTTCTGTCTTTTTTTGTATTCTTTTCTTTGTTTTCCAATAGCAATAAATATTAGAGGGAATAGATAATCTCTAAGTTTATTGATAATGAAGCAGCAACCTACTATAGGTATCCATAAGATGTATCCAATGATTGGATTACTAACAGGTAATGAATAGTAATCAATAGAAATAAAACCTGTGTAACCTATCTCTTTAGTGTAAAAATCTATTGCAAAAATTGCGAGACTAATCATTATAAACAATACTGGCAGTACATATGTGAGATTTGTGTAAGTAAGAAAACTATACCAAGGCTTAAATGATCTCAGTCTTTTGTTTAGCTCATCTTCAAAGTAGAAACCCCATTCAGGATCATTGTAATTAAGAGAATAATTTATTGCTTCTGGATAAATGAATCTCTTATCAGAGAATTCAATTACCAAACCTTTATCCTGACCTAGGCATCTTATCCTTACTTGCACGAGATTTCTGTTATTATAATTTGGATAACATAAAAACTCATCAAAAGATAGGAAATATATCGATGTTCCATCTTTAGTTTCCCCAGTATAAACAATATTATCAAAATTTTCAGATAGGAAGTTATGCAATTCCTCCATTTCTGTTTCACTAATTAAAGCAGCGATTTTTATTTTCTTTGTTGGACAACATTTCATATCTCTGAATATTTTTCTGCAAAAATAGATGTCTTCGTTAAAAAAAAGAAGGATTTATAAAAGAAATCATCCTCAATCATCTGCAAAACATTGAGAATACTAAGAATGGCTATATGCGTTATTTGTTTGAGATGTATATCCATCCAGATCGACGGGGAAGGTGTCCAGCGACAAGCTATATACGTTATTCGTTTCAGGTATACATCCACCGCCCGCCATTACACGCCCCGACGCGCAAAGAAGCAGCAGCCCCATGCTCGTGAGAATACCCTCTGACGGGGGCTTCATAACTGACTCGCTTATTGTAATATCTTAGTCGCTTGTTTAAACAACTGACTCGCTAAATTTGCTAACAAAGCAGCTCGTTTTTGCAAGCTCGTAGATGCGATTTCGCTACTCGTTCAGCAGCAGCATTTCTTCGATGTAGCGGCGGGTATTGCTGAGGCGTGGCACCTTATGTTGCCCACCGAGCTTGCCTTTCTGTTGGAGCCAGTCGTGGAACAAGCCTTTACGGGCAACGATCACTTCGAGTGGTTGTAAGGCGATGTCTTTGCTGCGCTTCGCGTCGTAGTCGGAGTTCAGTTTGCGCAGTTCTTCGTCGAGCAGGCGGGCGAAGTGGAGGAGCGAATCCGGTACAACGGCAAACTCGATAAGCCATTGGTGGCGACATTTGCCGTTCTCGTCCATAAAGACGGGTGCCGCCGAGTATTCGGCTACCTGTGCGCCGGTCGCCCGACAGGTGGCGGCAAGTCCTTGCTCGGCGTTGTCGATAATAAGTTCTTCGCCGAATGCGTTGATGAAGTGTTTGGTGCGCCCCGTGATGACAAATTTGTACGGATGTGTCGAGGTGAAGCGAACGGTGTCGCCGATGAGGTATCGCCACAGGCCGCACGAGGTGGAAATCACTATGGCATAATTGCGCCCCGTCTCTATCTCCGTCAGACTATATGCTCGCGGGTGCTCACTACCTACGTCTTCGAGCGGTATGAATTCGTAGAAAATGCCATAGTCTATCATGAGCAACATCGCAGGGTCGAGCAAATCGCTCTGTGTGCCGAAGTAGCCTTCAGAGGCGTTGTAAGTCTCCACGTAGTGCATCTGCGGCGATGCGATAAATTGCCGGTATTGATCGCGGTAGGGACTGAAACTGACGCCGCCATGGAAGAATACTTCCAGATCCGGCCAGATCTTGTCCAGACGTGAGGCTCCGGTTTTCTCCAACACGCGCTTGATGACGACAAGCATCCACGATGGCACGCCGGACAGGCTGGTGATTTTGCTATGCATCGTGGCGTTGGCAATCGCTTCTATTTTCGTTTCCCAATCACTCATCAATGCGATTCTTTGGCGGGGAACGCGAATCAGATTGACTGCGGGGTGTACGTTTTTAATGAGTATGGCGGAAAGGTCGCCCACAGCTATGTGCTTGGTGTCGAGTGCGGGTGACAGACTGCCGCCTAAAATTAAGCCTTTGCCCGAGAAAAAGCGGCTCGCCGGATTCTGGCGCAAATAGAGTGCTACGGCGTCTGCTCCGCCGCGGTAGTGTATGTCTTGCAAGCCCTCGGCACTGACGGGAATGAACTTGCTCGTGTCGTTGGTCGTACCCGATGATTTGGCGAACCACTTGACGGTGTTCGGCCACAATATATTCGGTTCTCCGCCCATCATACGTTCTACGTAGGGCTTAATGTCTTCATAAGTTTGGATGGGTACGTGGTTGCGATAGCTCTCGTAGTCGGTCATCCGACGATAGTTGTATCGTTGTCCCCATTCGGTGTTGGCCGCTTGGCGAAGCAGCTTGTCGAGTACTTGCTGCTGCAAAATATCGGGACGGGTGGCGTACGAATCAATTCGTCGGAGCCTATGTTGAAAGAACGGTGCGATGACGCGTGTAGGGTTCATTCTCGCTGAATTTGATGATGTTTGCGGCACAAAAGTACGGATATTCTCTATTTTTCCTACCTTTACAGCCTAAAATCAATTTGGATGAAAAGAATAGGCATATTAACTTCGGGTGGAGACTGCCCGGGAATCAACGCTACCATTCGCGGCGTGTGCAAAGCAGCTATCAATCATTACGGTATGGAGGTCGTAGGGATACACAACGGCTTTCAAGGACTATTGGAAAAGGATACGGAAATCCTAACCAACGATAAGCTATCGGGATTGCTCAACAAAGGGGGGACGATCTTAGGTACTTCGCGCGAGAAGCCGTTTCGCAAGAAAGACTTGGCCGCCGGATATAATAAGCCCGCCATTATCGTGGAGAATATGCGCGAGTTGGGATTGGAATGTGTGGTTTGTATCGGAGGAAACGGTACGCAGAAAACGGCCGCTAAGTTTGTGGAAATGGGCGTAAATATTGTGTCCGTGCCGAAAACTATCGACAATGATATATGGGGAACCGACTTTTCGTTCGGATTTGATACGGCTGTCAGCATCGCTACGGATGCTATCGACCGTTTGCACTCTACCGCCAGCGCGCACAAGCGCGTCATGGTCATTGAGGTCATGGGTCACAAAGCGGGATGGATAGCCTTGTATTCGGGGATGGCCGGAGGGGGCGACGTGATCCTCATTCCGGAGATTCCTTACGATATTAAGCGTGTCGGCGAGGCCATCTTGCATCGTTTCAAACAAGGGCGTACCTATTCCATCGTCGTGGTGGCCGAAGGGGTGGAGACCGATGGCAAGCGGCGGGTGGCCGAATATATTTCGCAGGAAATAGAATATGAGACAGGCATTGAAAGTCGAGAGACGGTACTCGGATATATTCAGCGCGGAGGAGCACCCAGCTCTTTCGACCGTAACTTGGCTACGCGCATGGGCGGACATGCCGCCGAACTGGTCGCCGCCGGAGAGTACGGGCGTATGGTGGCGTTGCAAGGAAACGAAATAATCTCCTTGCCTCTGAGCGAAGTGAAAGGTAAGTTGAATTTAGTGACGGAAGACCATGACTTAGTCGTGCAAGGTCGACGTATGGGCATCTGTTTCGGTTAGGTCGGATAGGCGTTCGCTGTTTTGTTCCTGCCGCACCAGTATATCCCTGACTATATTCGTGCGTTTGATGGCTTTGAAGGCGATGCGTGCCGCCTTTTGCTGGGATTCTTTTTTAGAGAATCCCTTTGCTTTTCCTATCCGTATGCCTTCTATTTGAATTTCCGTTTCAAAAATCGGGCTGCTACTACCGTCCGTGTATTGGTTGAGGAGCGTAAAATCCAATTGCAGTTTGTGCTTTTGCGCCCACTCGATTAGCTTGGATTTATGATTGGTCTCCCGATGCGAAAGTCTTTCCAAATCAATATATCGGTCGACGATGCGTCGTTCTATGAACTGCCTGCAACGCGCGTATCCTTGATCCAGATAGATAGCTCCGATGAGTGCTTCGAGCGTATTGCCGCTCGTGTAACTATTGTGGTGTATGGGTTGTCCGGCGCGGCGTATCAATTTGTCGACGCCTAACTCTACGGCTAAATGGTTGAGTGCGTCGCGCTGTACGATCTTGCTACGCAGATTAGTTAGGTAGCCTTCTTGCCGATTCGGGTAACGTTTAAATATAATATCGGTAATAACCGCTCCCAGAATGGCGTCTCCTAAAAATTCCAGCCGTTCGTTGTTGATTCGCCTACCCTGTTGGGAGCGAATGCCCGTAGAGCGGTGTACCAAGGCCTCCTGATACCATTGAATTCGGTTCGGATAGAATCCGAGCAAGCGTCTGAAACGCAAATAAGGCTCTTTGTCCTTTTTGAACAAGAGCCTTATCTGATGTAATGTATCTCGCAACACAGTATAATACGGTGTTAGGATAACCTATTCGGCATATTTCTTGAAGAGCACGCAAGCGTTGTGTCCGCCGAAACCAAACGTGTTGGACAAGGCGACATTCACTTCGCGCTTTTGGGCTTTGTTGAACGTGAAGTTCAGTTTATAGTCAATCTCTTCATCGTCGTCGCCGTCCGCATGATTGATAGTTGGCGGTACCAGGTCGTGCGTAACGGCCAGAATCGCGGCAATGGATTCTACGGCACCGGCTGCTCCGAGCAAATGTCCCGTCATAGATTTTGTGGAGCTGATACTTAATTCGTATGCGTGACTACCAAATACTTGCTTAATGGCTTTCTCTTCCGACGTATCGCCTACGGGCGTCGACGTTCCGTGTACGTTGATGTAATCAACCTCTTCGGGCTGCATGCCGGCGTCTTCCAACGCATTCTTCATCACTAAGATAGCACCCAATCCTTCGGGGTGAGAAGCCGTTAGGTGGTAGGCGTCACCGGATAAACCGCCGCCGGCCACTTCGGCATAGATCTTAGCTCCGCGCGCTTTGGCGTGCTCCAATTCTTCGAGAATCAGGCAACCGCCGCCTTCACCCATAACGAAACCGTCTCTGCTGGCACTGAAAGGACGCGAAGCGGTCGTCGGCTCATCGTTGCGCGTAGATAACGCATGCATGGCGTTAAATCCTCCGACGCCGGCTTCGGCGATTGCCGCCTCCGAGCCTCCGGTCACGATGACGTTCGCTTTACCCAAACGTATCAGGTTGAACGCATCGATAATGGCGTTGGTGGATGTAGCGCAAGCCGAACACGTCGCATAATTCGGGCCGTGAAATCCATACAAGATAGAAATCTGTCCGGCAGCGATGTCGGAAATCATTTTAGGAATGAAAAACGGATTAAATTTAGGACCTAAATCCTGATGAAGGGTGTAGTTGGCGACTTCTTCCTGAAAGGTTTTGATACCGCCGATGCCGGCTCCGAAAATAACTCCGATACGGTCTCGATCAACGTCTTCCGTATCAATACCGGCGTCTTCTACCGCCTGTTTGGCCACTGCAATGGCAAACTGCGTGTAGCGGTCCATTTTACGCGCCTCTTTACGATCTACATATTGGGTAACGTCGAAATCTTTGACTTCGCAGGCAAATTTTGTTTTGAAGAGAGACGCGTCAAATTGAGTAATAGGCCCTGCTCCGCTAACACCTTGGATGAGATTATTCCAAAACTCCGGAACATTGTTCCCAATGGGGGTAACAGCACCAAGGCCTGTTACTACCACTCTTTTTAACTCCATAGATAGAAATACTTACTTGACGTGTGCTTCTATATAAGAGATAGCATCGCCAACGGTCGTAATCTTTTCTGCCTGATCGTCGGGAATAGACATACCGAATTCTTTCTCAAATTCCATAATCAATTCTACCGTGTCCAGAGAGTCAGCACCCAAATCATTGGTGAAACTCGCTTCATTCTTTACTTCAGACTCTTCTACGCCTAACTTATCGACGATAATGCTCTTAACTCTTGATTCAATTTCAGACATAATGCTAAATTTTGGTTAGTTAATTACTTTATTTTCTCTAATTTTGCGGTTGCAAAGGAATATGTTTTTATTTTCCCCCGCAAATATTTGCCTGATTTTATTCAATTTCTTGCACATTTTTATGATTTGTGCGCAAAACTAACCCAAATATGACCACCAGAATTGCTATTTTTGCTTCCGGCTCCGGTTCTAATGCCGAGAATATTGTTCGTTATTTCAATGAGCACCCTATCATTTGCGTTTCTCTCATCGTCTCCAATCGACAAGATGCTTTCGTCTTACAGCGAGCGAAGCAACTTGGTATTCCATCTGTCGTACATCCGAAGGCTGACTGGCTCAGTGGCGAACCTGTGCTACGTACGCTGCGCGAACATCAGATAGATTTCATCGTCTTAGCCGGTTTCTTGTTACGCGTTCCCGAATGTCTGTTGATCACTTATCCGTACCGTATTATAAATATACACCCTGCGCTACTCCCTAAATACGGAGGAAAGGGAATGTACGGCAGCCGTGTGCACGAGGCGGTGGTGGCTGCGCATGAGACCGAAAGCGGTATTACCATTCACTACGTCAACGAGCGATACGATGAAGGTATCATCATTCGACAAGAACGTTGTCCGGTTACGCCTGCTGATACGCCTGATGACGTGGCGGAGCGTGTGCACGCCTTAGAGTACCGCTATTTCCCGTCAACTATTGAAGATGTGATCGCCTCGTGCGACGCTTTGTCTTTTGCGCCGTAGCCGGTTGCAACGAGCCGCTTTGATATTTTGATAAATTACTTGGGTATTTTAATAAGATACTTGGTTATGGTAGCCACATAAGAGGTTGTCGGAACAGGTTTGCAGGGTGTTTCTTTTTGGAAGAGTGTCCGTGTCTTTTTGCCGCGTGTGCGTTTGAAATGAAAAAGGGGGGTCTCACGACTCCCCTTAGTTTTTTAACCTAAACCTTAACTATGAAAAAATCTAATGTTTCTTTCACCGTGCGAATTTGCGAATAATTCTCAATCCTTCCAAACAATACTAAAAAAAATCTTTTATTCGTTAAGATTTTTTAGAGTTTCGGATAGAAAAACCTATATTTGCCGCGCTTTTCGACTGAATTAATGAGCGGTTGTGGCGTAATTGGTAGCCGCGCCAGACTTAGGATCTGGTGCCGAAAGGCGTGGGGGTTCGAGTCCCTTCAGCCGCACGCGGAAGAGCGTTTGATCCCGAAAGTATCTGCTTTCGGGATTTTTTTTGCCCGTAACGACGAACCAATTCGGATTTTGTGTACATTTGCTTCGACAATCTTTTATTATCAACTTTTAAAGAATTGAATACTATGAGCAACAATCTTTCTCGCCGTAGCTTCTTGGGAACCTCGGCCGCCTTAGCGGCCGGTCTGATTCTCCCGTCATCTTACCATTCGTTGGCAGGTTTACATGCACAAAACCCTCATTCTTCGCGCGTCTCATCGTCCGATTTCGGCGGCGTGCAGATCGGTGCGATTACGTACAGCTGGCGTAGCATGCCGGGCGGTTTGGAAAACATTATTAAGTATTGTCGTGCCTGCGGCATCTCTTCCATTGAGCTGATGAGCGGCGATTTGGAGGCTTACATGGGAGCTCCCGCCAATCCGCGTATGGGTTTCCCGCGTTCGGCAGGCGGCGGACGTCCGCAGCTGACGGAAGAGCAACAGGCTGCCGTGGCAAAATATCCCGAAGACCTCAAAAAATGGCGTCTCTCCTTAGATATGTCGAAAGTGGCGGCTGCAAAGAAATTGTTAGACGATGCCGGCATCAAAGCACATATCGTGAAATTCTCTCCGGCTCGTTGGAGCGACGAAGAAACCGACTATGCCTTTAAGGTAGCGAAAGCAATGGGTGCAAAAGGTGTGACCGAAGAAGTCGGAGAGGCCGCCGTGAAACGATTGGCTCCGTTTGCCGAAAAACATGGTATGTATGCGATTTTCCACAATCACATGCAGTTTGCCGAACCCGGCTTCGATTACGACAAACTCTTGGCGGTGTCGCCGGCCGTACGGATGAATTTTGACGCCGGACACTATTTCGGTTCAACGGGCAGGCATCCGAATGAAATAATAGAGAAGTATCACGATAGGATCGTCAGTATTCATATTAAGGACAAAACCGGTCCGGACGTACCCGAAGTGCCGAATACCAATCAGGTATGGGGACAGGGACAGATGCCGCTTTCCGATGTGCTGTTGCTCATTAAAAAGGAGAAATGGCCTATTTATTGCGACATCGAATTGGAGTACGAAATTAAACCATGGTCGGACGCCGTGAAAGAAGTTGCCAACTGCGTGCATTTTGCGCGTCAGATATTGATATAACTTCCTCGTTTAAGGGTATAACTTCCTTTCTTATTTTCCTAAGATAGCCAGAGCGGCGGTGTAATCGGGTTCGTGCGTAATCTCAGAAACTAATTCGGTATAAATAACTTTGCCGCTGGGATCAAGAATCACTACCGCTCTGGCCAATAGGCCGGCCAAAACGCCGTCTTTCATCAAGACTCCGTAATCTATTCCGAATTCCGGTGCACGGAAGTCAGACAGCGCGATCACGTTGTTCAGTCCTTCCGTCGTGCAGAAACGGGCGTGTGCGAACGGCAAATCTTTCGAGATGCACAGCACCTTCGTGTTTTGCAATTGGGAAGCCGATTGATTGAAGTGGCGAACGGATGCGGCGCATACGGCCGTGTCAAGGCTCGGGAAGATGTTCAGTACGGCGTAGCTTCCACGTACGTCTTCCAACGAGAAAGCGGATAAATCTGTTTTCACCAGCGTAAAATCCGGTGCTTGCGTGCCTGTTTCGACGAACGTGCCTGCCAATTGTACGGGCTGTCCTTGGAATGTAGTTTTCTTCATACCTTTTTATTTGATAATCGTTTGAGAGGCGGTAAAAGTACGTCGTTTTTATTCCATAATCAAACGTTTCCGGACTTTCCTCTTTGTTTTTTCCATTTTGCTACATCGTTTTCCCGAAAATCGAGTGCTTTTTCGTATGTTTGCACGGATTTTTTCCTGTTAGACCCTGTTTGCATGAATATAACAGATGTCATTGATAAATACTACCTGCCCGAAAGCGATTCCAAGCGCATCCTGCTGACACATAGCCGTTCGGTGGCCAATAAAGCCTTGTGGATAGCGCACCGTCATCCCGAATTGAAGATGGATGAAACGTTGCTATGGGACGGAGCTATGGCACATGACGTCGGTATCTACTTGACAAATGCACCCGAAATCGGATGTTTTGGTTCTTTCCCCTACGTTTGTCACGGTTATCTGGGAGCTGATTTGCTGCGCAAAGAAGGCTTGTCGCCGTTGTTGGCTAGAATCTGTGAACGTCATACGGGCGCCGGTCTGTCGGAGACTGAGATCGTAACAAAAGCGTTGCCTTTGCCGCATCGGGATCTGTTGCCTGTCAGCCTCGAAGAGCAGGTTATCTGTTTTTCAGACAAGTTTTTCTCTAAAACTCACTTGGGTGAAGAGAAAAGCATCGAGAAAGCGCGTAAGTCGTTGGCTAAGTATGGCGAAGAGGGCGTCGCTCGTTTTGACAGCTGGTGTGAATTATTCTTATAACCTCCCGACGGCAACTATATGAAACAAGGCTTTTTCTTCGTGATTCTCGCTGTGAGTATGTGGACGCAATCTTTGTGCGCCCAGACACGGCAGGACACGATTCCGCCCATAGAGATAGTGCCGACGGATACGATCGTACGGGCAGATACGTTGGCAACGGACAGCGTAGCTACTTCCAAAAAAGATGCGCTGGAAGCCCCCGTACAATTTACCGCTAAGGATTCTATTTCTTTCGAGCGCGGGGGATACGCACACTTGTTCGGCGAAGGAAAAATCAACTATCAACAAATCGAATTGGACGCGCCGCTCATTACGATGAACATGGATAGCAGCACGGTGTTCGCACGCGGTCTTGTCGACTCGGTGGGTGTGACGACGAACAAACCTGTATTCAAGGATGGTTCGGATTCGTATGAAACCAATTGGATGCGGTATAACTTTAAGAGCCGACGGGCGCATATCGCGAACGTCAGTACGCAACAGGGCGAAGGTTATCTGATCGGCGAAAATGCCAAGAAAGGCGCGCAAGACGAATTGTATTTGGCGGATGGAAAATATACGACTTGCGACCACCACGATCATCCGCATTTCTACCTGAGAGTGACGCGTTCGAAGGTTCGTCCCGGCAAGAACATAGTCGGTGGCCCGACGCAGCTGGTTATCGAAGACGTGCCGACGCCGATTTTTCTTCCGTTTTTCTTCTTTCCTTTCACCAGCACCTATTCGTCGGGAATCATAATGCCCAGTTATATGGACGATTCGACGCGCGGGTTCGGATTATCGGGCGGTGGATATTATTTTGCGATTAGCGATCGGATGGACGCAAAGATTCTTGGTGATATTTTCACCAAAGGTTCTTTTGCGTTGCAAGGAGAAACTAATTACGTGCAACGCTATAAATATGCCGGCGCCTTGCAGTTTAGTTATCAGGTGACGAAGTTGGGCGACAAGAATATGCCCGACTATTCGGAAGCCAAAGACTTTAAAATCGTTTGGAATCACCGGCAAGACGCGAAAGCCAGCCCGAACAGTTCTTTCTCTGCGACCGTCAATTTTGCGACCAGCAGCTACGAACAAAAAAACCTGCAAAACATATATAACCCCTCGTTGCAGGCACAAAATACGAAGACTTCCAACATAGCCTATTCGCGTAGCTTCCCCGACCAGCACCTGACACTCTCCGGAACGTTCAATATCGCACAACGCATGCAAGATTCGACGATAGCTATGACGCTACCGGATTTAAATATTGCTTTAAGTCGTATTTACCCGCTGAAAAAGAAGAAGAGGGTAGGCGAAGAAAAATGGTATGAAAAGATCTCGTTGAGCTATTCGGGTCGCATAACGAACAGCATTACGAGCAAAGACGACGAAATATTCCAGAAAAGCCTGATACGCGACTGGCGTAACGGCATGCAGCATAGCGTTCCGGTCAACGCGACCTTTACTCTTTTTGATTACATCAACGTAACTCCTTCTTTCAACTATACCGAACGTTGGTACACGAAGAAGATAATGCAAGACTATAATGCGTCGGGACAAGTAGTGCCTACGGATACGCTGTACGGATTCTATCGTATCTACAATTATAACGCGTCGCTCAGCCTAAACACAAAACTTTACGGAATGTACAAGCCGCTCTTTATGAAAAGTAAAGACATTCAGATTCGGCACGTCTTTTCTCCGCAAATTAGTTTCAGTACCGCGCCCGATTTTGGTTCGGCGCGCTACGGTTATTACGAGACCATCACGTACACAGATGAGAACGGCGACGTACGAACGACGGAGTACTCGCCATACGCTTCGCAGCCGTTCGGCGTACCCGGTCGCGGAAAATCGGGAAGTATGAGTTTCAGTATGTCGAATAACGTCGAAATGAAGATGCGCGGCGGCGAAAACGATTCGATTGAGTATGTCAAACGCTCTTTGATCGATGAATTGGGTGCTAGTATATCCTATAATTTTGCAGCCAAAGAACGTCCGTGGAGCGACCTCTCACTTTCGTTGCGCATGAAGCTCAGCAAATCCTATACGCTCAGTATGAATTCGTCGTTTGCGACGTATGCCTACGAATTTGATAAGAGCGGCAACGTCGTTGTCGGTAATCGGACGGAATGGTCGTATGGCCGCTTCGGACGTTGGCAAGGCTACAGTACTTCATTCAATTACACGTTTAACAACGATACGTTCAAAAAATGGTTCGGCAAGGACAAAGAGACAGCTCCCGCTCCGGACGCAGGCAATCAAACGCCGCCGGCAGACCCGAATGCACAATCGGAAGAACCGCCTACCGAGACGCCGAGCGGCAAACGCGTGGAACGCGCACAAGCCGGCGCGGACGGTTATCAAGCCTTTAAGATGCCGTGGTCGTTCAACTTTAATTACGGCGTTACGATTCGCGAAGATCGCAGTAAGCCTATCAATACCAAAACCATGCGCTATCCGTATAGCCTGACGCACACGCTCAACTTCTCCGGCAACATCAATATTTCCAACAAATGGAAAGTAAACTTCAACTCCGGCTATGATTTCAAAGCGAAGGAAATCACGCAGACGACATTCAACGTGTCTCGTGATTTGCACTGCTTTACGATGGTTGCCACCTTCTCACCGTTTGGTCGCTGGAAAACTTATAATTTCACGATCCGCGCCACTGCTCAAATCTTGCAAGACTTGAAATGGGAGCAGCGCAGTCAAACGCAATCCAACATCGCTTGGTATTAAAATAACAAAGTCGCTTGTTGAAATAAGCGAGTAAGTTATTGCAATAACAAAGCCGCTTGTGGAGAGGACTCCTTTGATAGTCCATTAAAGAAAGGAGCGTCGGCACGTTTCATCCCATAAGGGGAAACGGGGCAAGCTGTGAAAATATATACGTAAAGACAAGGATAACACAATCATGGGAGGCGCGTTCATACGAATGTATCTCCTTTTGCTATTGTATGTGAATAGTAGATGCTGTCGTGTTATAAAACTAAAAAAACAGGTGCTATTTAGGTTTTTAGAAGAATAAAAACTATTTTTGCGAGCTTTTTAGGTATAGAAAACAACTTGAATATCAATAAAACAACAGCTCAAAATGAACATTTCGTTTCAGAACATCGACAACGTTAGCGGGATGCTGACGATGAAAGTGGAGAAAGCCGACTATCAAGATTTGGTGGAGAAGCAATTGAAGACATTCAAACACAAAGCGCAGATGCCCGGTTTTCGCCCGGGTATGGTGCCCATGGGATTGGTTCGGAAAATGTATTATAAATCGGCGATGGCGGAAGAGATAAATAAACTTATATCGCAAGAAGTCTATAAATATATAAAGGACAATAATATTGAGATCTTAGGTGAGCCGCTTCCCAACGAAGAGAAGCAGGGCGAGATAGATTTCGATACGATGGAAGATTTTGAATTTGTCTTTGATCTGGCTCTGGCTCCGCAATTTGAAGTGGAACTGTCGAAGAAAGACAAACTGACCTATTATAAGGTGGCGGTCACCGACGAAATGGTAGATAAGCAAGTCTCCTCGTATCGTAGCCGTATGGGAACGCATGAGCAAGCGGATAGCTTTGCCGACAACGATATGTTGAAAGGTCTGCTGACCGAATTAAACGAAGACGGACAAGCCAAAGAAGGCGGACTCACGCGGGATGCAGTGGTAATGATGCCCGAATATATGAAAGACGCCGATCAAAAAGCACTCTTCAAAGGTGCTGCCAAAGAAAGCGTGGTGATATTTAATCCTACGAAGGCTTTTGAGAGTGCGTCCGAAGTAGCGTCTTTGCTGAGCATACCGAAGGAAGAGGCAGAGCAGGTGACATCGGACTTCAGCTACAAGATAGAAGAAATTACCCGCTTCGTAGAAGCACCGCTTGACCAAGAATTGTTTGACAAGATCTTTGAAAAGGATACGGTGAAAACGGAAGAGGAATTTCGTAACAAGGTAAAAGAAACTATCGAGGCGCAATTTGCACCGAGCGCAGACTTTAAGCTCCTGTTGGACGTGCGTAAATTGCTGATGGATAAGATTAAGCCGGAATACTCGGAGCCTCTGATGAAGCGCATCATGAAAGCCAATAACGAGGACAGAGATGCGGCTTTCGTGGACGAACATTATACCAAAAGCATCGAAGAGTTGACTTGGCATCTGATTAAGGAGAAGTTGGTCAAAGTCAACAATGTGAAGGTGGAGCCGGACGAAGTGCTGGCGGAAGCCAAAAATGAGACGCGCTCCCGCTTTGCGCAATACGGCATGATGAATGTGCCTGAGGAGCTACTGGAAAACTACGCTAAGGAGATGATGAAAAAGGAGGAGGACGTCAATCATTTGGTGTCGCGCGTCATCGACAACAAACTGACGGTTGCTTTGAAGCCGCAGGTGACGCTGAAAACAAAGACTGTCACTCCGGAAGAATTCAACAAACTGTTTGAATAAGATACAATTTAAGGAGAAATATATGATGGATGATTTTAGGAAATACGCTACGAAACATTTAGGTATGAACGGGCTGGCGTTGGATGAAACTATCCGCTCGCAGGCCGGTTACCTGAATCCGTATATATTGGAAGAGCGTCAACTGAACGTTACGCAGTTGGATGTGTTCTCGCGCTTGATGATGGATCGCATCATTTTCTTGGGTACGCAGATAGACGACTATACGGCTAACACATTGCAAGCGCAGTTGCTGTATTTGGACTCGGTAGACAACACCCGCGACATATCCATATATATCAATTCACCCGGCGGTTCGGTTTATCCCGGCCTTGGTATCTACGACACGATGCAGTTTGTCAACAGCCCCGTTTGTACGATATGTACCGGTATGGCTGCTTCGATGGCCGCCGTTCTGTTGGTAGCCGGCGCCGAAGGAAAACGTCAGGCGCTGACGCATTCGCGCGTTATGATTCACCAACCGTTGGGCGGCGCACAAGGACAAGCGTCGGACATAGAGATCACGGCGCGAGAAATTCAGAAGTTAAAGAAAGAACTGTATACGATCATCTCCGATCACTCGAAGACGCCGTTCGAAAAAGTGTGGGCGGATTCCGACCGCGACTATTGGATGACGGCGGAAGAGGCCAAAGCGTACGGAATGATAGATGAAGTGTTGGTACGTAAGCCTGTATAATGACAAAGAAAAGAGCCATAGAGCAACGATGTAGTTTCTGCGGACGCTTGGAAAGCGAGGTCGCGGTCATGCTGGTCGGGATAGATGGATTTATCTGTGATCAATGCGTAGACTTGTCGTACGACGTCATCCATCGAATGCAGAATGATAAATCGAAACAGGAGAAAGAGTTTCAACTGACGGCGTTGCCGAAACCGGCCGAGATCAAACGGTTCTTAGACGAGTATATCATTGGTCAAGACGACGCCAAACGTTATCTTTCCGTTGCGGTATATAACCATTATAAACGTTTGTCGCAGGCAACAGCGGATGATGTGGAGATTGAGAAGTCGAATATCATTATGGTCGGCCATACGGGGACTGGCAAAACGTTGATGGCGCGCACGATTGCGAAGATATTGAAAGTGCCGTTCACCATTGTGGACGCAACGGTATTGACTGAAGCCGGTTACGTAGGAGAAGATGTAGAGAGCCTGCTTGCGCGACTGCTGCAAGTGGCCGATTACAAAGTAGAGGACGCTGAGCGAGGAATTGTCTTCATTGATGAGATTGACAAGATAGCTCGTAAGGGAGATAATCCTTCGATCACGCGTGACGTTAGCGGTGAAGGGGTGCAACAAGGTTTGCTGAAATTATTGGAAGGTTCTGTCGTAAACGTTCCGCCGCAGGGTGGGCGTAAGCACCCCGAGCAGAAAATGATTGCGGTAAACACGAAAAATATTCTTTTTATATGCGGTGGCGCGTTCGACGGCATAGAAAAGAAAATTGCCCAGCGACTAAATACGCACGTGGTAGGTTACAATACCGTGCAGCGTGCTCAAACGTTGGACAAAGACAATATGTTGCAGTATATTGCACCGCAAGATTTGAAATCTTTTGGCTTGATACCGGAAATAATCGGCCGTCTGCCGATCCTAACTTACCTGAGTCCGTTAAATCGGGCGGCACTTAGAGCCATTCTCACAGAACCAAAGAACTCTATCATTAAGCAGTACACAAAATTGCTGGCTATGGACGGAGTACAACTAACGTTCGAGGATGAGGTATTGGACTATGTGGTGGACAAAGCCATTGAATATAAATTGGGCGCACGCGGTCTGCGCTCCATTGTTGAGACAATTATGATGGACGTGATGTATGATATTCCTTCGGCGCGCCTGACAACGTACAATGTCACTTTGGAATATGCCAATCACCAACTGGAAAAAGCAAATTTAGCGCGTTTGCAAATCGCATAAGGTCGTAAGATAATGGATTTTCAGACTATGTTATTTGCATAAATAACCGTCATATTATTTTTTTTCAAAGAGAAATGCATTTTTTATTGGCTATCTTGAAACTTGTTTCTAACTTTGTTTTGAATACAACACTATAAATTACAATGGCAAGTGGAATAAACTTGACAAGCCAACTGAAGAAATATTTTGGCTTTGATACATTTAAGGGGAATCAGGAAGCCATTATCCGCAACTTACTGGATGGAAAAGATACCTTCGTACTGATGCCTACGGGCGGCGGTAAGTCTTTGTGTTATCAATTGCCGGCCTTATTAATGGAAGGTACGGCCATCGTGATTTCTCCGTTGATTGCGTTGATGAAGAATCAGGTAGACGCCATGCGCAACTTCAGTGAGGATGACGGCGTAGCACATTTTTTAAACTCTTCCCTCAATAGGGCTTCTATCGAGCAAGTGAAGGCAGACGTGCGGAGCGGTAAGACGAAATTACTCTACGTGGCACCGGAATCTTTAACCAAAGAAGATAATACGAGTTTCTTGCGCGAAGTAAAGATCTCTTTTTATGCGGTGGACGAAGCTCACTGTATTTCGGAATGGGGGCATGATTTCCGTCCGGAGTATCGTCGTATTCGTCCGATCATTAACGAAATCGGACAAGCTCCGCTCATTGCGCTCACAGCGACCGCTACACCAAAAGTACAACATGACATTCAGAAGAACTTAGGCATGATAGACGCCAAAGTCTTCAAGTCTTCGTTCAATCGTCCGAATCTGTATTACGAAGTGCGTGCGAAGACCACCAATATAGATAGAGATGTTATCAAATTTATTAAGAATAATTCGGAAAAATCAGGTATCATATATTGCTTAAGCCGAAAGAAAGTAGAAGAACTGGCTGAGATATTGCAAGCAAATCATATCAATGCGCGTCCGTATCATGCCGGTATGGACTCGGTGGCGCGAACAAAGAATCAAGATGACTTCCTTATGGAGCGTACTGACGTTATTGTGGCGACTATCGCCTTTGGTATGGGAATAGATAAGCCGGATGTGCGCTACGTTATCCACTATGATATACCCAAGAGCTTAGAAGGTTATTATCAGGAAACCGGTCGTGCCGGCCGCGATGGTGGAGAAGGGAAATGCGTAGCATTCTATTCCAGCAAAGACTTGCAGAAATTGGAGAAGTTTATGCAAGGAAAACCGGTGGCAGAACAAGAAATCGGTAAACAATTGCTTATTGAGACTGCCGCCTATGCGGAGTCATCCGTTTGTCGGCGAAAGTCACTTTTGCATTATTTCGGTGAAGAATATCTTGAAAGCAATTGTGGTAACTGCGACAACTGTTTAAATCCCAAAAAGAAAGTGGAGGCAAAAGACTTATTGTGCGCGGTGGTTGAAGCAATCATCGCTGTTAAAGAGAATTTCAAATCAGATTATATAATAGATCTCTTATTAGGAAAAGAGACATCGGAAATACAAGCTCATTTGCATGAAGACTTAGAATCTTTCGGAGCCGGTATGGGTACGGAAGAAAAAACATGGAATGCCGTCATTCGACAAGCTTTGATAGCCGGTTATATCAGTAAAGACGTAGAGAATTACGGAACGCTGAAAGTTACGAAATCCGGCATGCAATTTCTTGAAAAGCCCGTCTCTTTTAAGATTACGGAGGACAACGACTTTGATGAGGAGGACGATGAAACGCCTACGCGAGGAGGCGGACTCGGTGCTGTAGATCCTGTCTTATTCTCCATGCTGAAAGACTTACGCAAGAAACTATCGAAGAAGTTAGGCGTTCCGCCGTACGTGATTTTCCAAGATCCGTCACTGGAAGCCATGGCAACCATTTATCCGGTGACATTGGACGAGCTACAAAATATTCCGGGGGTCGGCGCCGGTAAGGCGAAGCGTTATGGCGCAGAATTCTGTGTGCTTATCAAAAAACATTGCGATGAGAACGAAATAGAACGTCCCGAAGATTTGCGAGTGCGTACCGTAGTCAACAAATCGAAGATGAAAGTGTCTATCATACAAGCCGTAGATCGAAAAGTGCCGTTAGATGATATAGCGTTGTCCAAAGGTATTGAGTTTGACGACTTGCTGAATGAAGTGGAAGCCATTGTGTTTTCGGGTACGAAGCTGAATATTGATTATTTCTTGGAAGATATTATGGACGAAGACCATTTGTTGGATATCTACGACTATTTTAAGGAATCAACAACGGACAGTATTGACGCCGCCATGGAAGAACTCGGAAGTGATTATACGGAGGATGAAATTCGTTTGGTGCGTATCAAATTTATCTCGGAGATGGCCAACTAATGGAAGAAAACAGTTACATTTGCACGCAATAAATTCAATAAGAACATGTCTTTTATTGCTGATAAGATTGTAATGAATGGATTAACATTCGACGATGTCCTGTTAATCCCTGCTTATTCCGAAGTACTTCCTCGCGAAGTTGATTTAACAACGAAATTTTCTCGCAACATTGAATTGAAGATTCCTTTTGCTACCGCAGCCATGGATACGGTGACGGAAGCAAAAATGGCAATCGCTATTGCACGCGAAGGCGGCATTGGCGTCATTCATAAAAATATGTCCGTTCAAGAGCAGGCCAAGCAAGTGGCCATCGTCAAACGAGCGGAAAACGGGATGATTTACGATCCGGTGACTATTCGGCAAGGCTCGACGGTCGGCGAAGCCTTAGTTTTGATGGCGGAATATAAGATTGGCGGTATTCCGGTGGTAGACGAAAATAAGAAGCTGGTAGGTATTGTTACGAATAGAGATTTACGTTTCGAGCGCAATATGAATAAGCGCGTGGATAGCGTAATGACGAAAGAGAACTTGGTAACAACTACTCAGAGCACCGATTTGGAAGCCGCTGCCGACATTCTTCAAAAATATAAGATAGAGAAACTTCCCGTTATAGACAAGGAAGGCAAACTGATCGGGCTGGTTACGTACAAGGACATAACCAAAGCGAAAGATAAACCTATGGCCTGCAAAGACGTAAAAGGCAGGTTGCGGGTAGCAGCGGGCGTCGGAGTGACCACGGATACGTTGGAACGAATGCAAGCCTTGGTGGATGCGGGCGTAGACGCCATTGTTATTGATACGGCGCACGGACATTCTGCCTCTGTGATACGGAAATTGAAAGAAGCCAAAGCACGTTTTACGGATATTGATATAATTGTAGGTAACATTGCTACCGGAGAAGCGGCGCGTGCCTTGGCTGAAGCGGGAGCAGATGCCGTGAAAGTTGGAATAGGCCCTGGTTCTATTTGTACGACACGCGTGGTTGCCGGCGTTGGCGTCCCGCAATTGTCGGCAGTCTACGATGTTGCAAAAGTATTGGTGGATACCGGCATTCCGGTGATAGCCGATGGGGGGCTGCGTTACTCGGGTGATGTAGTGAAAGCGTTAGCCGCCGGCGGATATAGCGTAATGATTGGATCATTGGTGGCGGGAACGGAAGAAAGCCCTGGTGAAACGATTATATTTAATGGTCGTAAATTCAAATCTTACCGAGGTATGGGATCGCTGGAAGCTATGGAGAACGGCTCGAAAGACCGTTACTTCCAGGGCGGAGAGGCTGATATAAAGAAATTGGTACCCGAAGGAATTGCCGCAC
>JAISIB010000033.1 GCA_031262265.1 Prevotellaceae bacterium | reverse complement strand
CGTAAGGCTGTCCTTCTGGTAGTAAGAAATCCCTAAGTAGTAAGCGTAGCGCACTTCGGTAGGATTGAGACGGAAGCCAGGACCGCAGATGCGTATGACGGCATCAGTATCATTGGCTTGTACTGCCTGTTGCAGTAAAGTCATTCGGGCGGCGTCATTGGCAGGATTGATACGTAGTAGGTGTTTGAGAACGGGTACGGCGGCCGTCTCCCGCTTGGTAGAGTAGAGATACTGGACGTAGAGTGTGGGGATAATAGAGTCTTCGGGATTGGATGCGACCATATCATCGAACAACCGCCGGATACGCAGACTGTCGCGGCCATTTGACCCGTTGTCTTGGATGACGAGCATACGCATCATCTCTTCTTTGCGGTCAATGGGTACGTCTTTGTTGAGCAATAAACTGTCTACTTGTAGGTTGTAGCGGTCGGTGTCTCCAACATATCGGTAGTAGCCGGCCATAGAAAAGAGGGCAGGTATGTTGTGCGGTTCGGCAGCGAGTACGTGCTGGTAGAGGTCAAGTGCCCGTTCGGGCTGCGAGACTTGCAGATAAGCATCGCCCAGCATGGTACGATAGCGCATCTCGGTAGGGTATCGGGTGATAAGGTCTTGCAGCTCGGCGAATGCGTGTAGCGTATCTTTCTTCTGTTGATAGAGTTGGTACTTCATCATGGAGAGGTATTCGCTCTGTCCCATTTTCTGTTCCAATTCATCGAGGATTTTTATTTGTTTGTCCGTGTCTCCTTTCTGTTGATAGACGGCGAGCAGATTCATTAGCGGCTCTTGGCGGGTGGGGAATCGGATAAGCATACTATCCAGTAAGACGATGGCTTGGTCTATTTGTCCGGTTCGGTAATAATAGTCGGATAAAGCATCGGCATACCAATAGTTATCCGGACGGGTGGCTACGGCCTTTTGCAAGGCGGCGCCGGCTTGCTCAGGACGGTTCAATGCCATATAATATTGCGACAGCTCAAACAGTGCCGACGGAGCATCAGGGCGAAGAGCGAGGCAGTGTTGTAGCATTTGAAACGAGGCGGTATATTGTCCTTCGTCGCGTAGACGTCCGGCTTCTACAAGATAATAGTCGTATTTACCGTTGGTAGGGTCGTTCGCGAAGTGGATAGAATCGGTACGGAAAGAAGAAAACAATATTCCTCCAAGCAAGATAACAGCATAATTGAGAGGTATTCTATTATGACGGATCAAAGACATTTTTTTGCTTGCTGTACTCATTTTTCTATAAAAATGGAAAGTGATTTTATAGTTTAAGGCAGTGTTCTACACTCCGGTATGCCCGAATCCGCCGGCTCCACGAACGGTTTCGTCTAATTGTTCCACTTCAATCCATTCGGCTTGTTCATGCCGAGCAATGACCATTTGTGCAATGCGTTCGCCGTCGTCAATGGTGAAAGCCGTGTCGGACAGATTGACGAGTATTACGCATATTTCTCCTCGATAGTCGGAATCTATGGTGCCGGGGGAGTTTAGCACCGTAATACCTCGTTTGATGGCGAGTCCGCTACGCGGTCGCACTTGTGCTTCGTAGCTCGGTGGCAGAGCGATGTACAGTCCGGTGGGGACGAGGCAACGTGCCAGCGGTGCCAACGTAATGGGTTCGGTCAGATTAGCTCGTAAGTCTACTCCCGCCGAGGCTTCAGTTGCGTAGGCAGGTAGCGGATGCTTTGATTTGTTGACAATTTGTATTTTCATCTGTTCTGTCAGTCTTTTTGTTAGGAATGACAAAGATAAGTGATTCTTAGGGAAAACTTGGTCGGTTTAGGTAAAAAACGTAGCTTTGTGGGGTATTACAACCGAATAGCAAAACTTACTATGCATTGGCAACAACTCATATCAGCCAAACGCTACGGGATGGAAGGAGTCCCGACCGGACACTCCGAAAACCGTTCGGAGTTTCAGAGAGACTTCGACCGATTGATATTTTCGGCACCGTTCCGGAGATTGCAAAACAAGACGCAGGTATTCCCGCTACCGGGCAGCGTGTTCGTGCACAACAGGCTCACGCATAGCCTCGAAGTGTCGTGCGTCGGGCGATCGCTGGCGGGCGATTCGGCGGCCATATTGCTTGGTCGACATCCCGAGTTGCGAGACACGTTCTTTCCTGAGATAGCCGCCATTGTGCAGGCTGCATGTTTGGCGCACGATTTGGGCAATCCGCCATTCGGACATTCGGGCGAACGAGCTATTTCCACTTATTTCAGCGAGGGGCGAGGACGTGAATTGGAAAGTCGGCTGACTGCGGAAGAGTGGACGGACTTCATTCGTTTTGAAGGTAACGCTAATGCCTTTCGACTGCTTACCCATCAGTTCGATGGACGCCGCCGCGGGGGCTTTGCTATGACTTATTCTACGTTGGCTGCCATTGTCAAATACCCTTTTTCATCCAGCTTGAGTGGCGAGAAAGGAAAGTTTGGGTTCTTTGTTACCGAAGCTGATACTTTTCGTACCATCGCAGATGAGCTACATATCGAGTGTATCTCCGGATCGCCATTGCACTACGTTCGTCATCCGTTGGTCTATCTGGTTGAGGCCGCCGACGACATTTGTTACGAGGTGATGGATATTGAGGACGCTCACAAATTGAAGATACTTACTACGTCCGAGACCATTGACTTGTTAATGGCTTATTTTGATGAGACGCGCAGTCGACATTTGCACTCTACGCTACGCATGGTGAGTGACGTCAACGAGCAGGTGGCATACCTACGATCATCTGTTATCGGGTTATTGGTGCGCGAGTGCACCGAGGTGTTCGTTGACCACGAAGCCGACATTCTTGCGGGTCGATTCAGTGGATCGCTTATTGAGCACGTATCACCGCGTGTACGCGAAGCCTATCGTCGGTCGTCCGAACGGTCGGTAAGCGACATTTATCGTTCGCGCGATGTGTTAGATGTTGAGTTAGCTGGTTTCCGTGTAATTAAGACGCTATTGGAACTGATGGTTGATGCCGTGCAGACGCCCGACAGTGCCTATTCACGTCTGCTTATCAATCGAGTGTCGAGCCAATACCATATCCATGCCGAGTCGCTCTATGGGCGTGTACAAGCCGTGTTGGACTACATCTCCGGAATGACAGATGTGTTCGCACTTGATCTGTATCGGAAGATTAACGGGCATAGTCTACCTGCGGTGTGAGAGGAGTTATCTTTCTCCGATAAAAATCTTGCAAGACGTAGAATGCTTGTTTGCGGATGCCGTTGTTCGAGATAATTCCTTTGCGATTGAAAAAGTCTTGAATGTCGTTAAGCTGGCGACGCGGCGAATAAAAATCGACCAAAATCCACGGACTACATCCGGCAAAGCCTTCTACCTTGTCATACATGGCAAGCGTGCGGCGATATAGCTCGGCTTGGTATTCTTCCGTCCAGATTTCATCGGTCGTACCATGCTTACCTTGCAAGGCGCCTGCTCCGAACTCGCTGACAAAAAACGGTTTATCGTACGGAATATCCCAACGGCGCGTATTCAAATCATTGAGCGTGCCGCCGTACCAGCCCAGATAGTTATTGAAACTAATAATATCTACGTAACGGTGCATATAGTCATTGATCTTACTGGTATTGTCGTATGTGCTCGTCACTTCCATCGCCATGCTGAGGAGGCGCGTCGAATCTTTCAGTCGTGTACGTGCGGCCAGTTTCTCCAAAAAGGCGTCGCGTGCTTCGCTGTGCGGCGTTTCATTGGCAACCGACCAGATAATGACGTTGCAACGATTTTTATCGCGGTCAATCATTTCGTCTAATTGGCGTTCGGCATTCGCATACGTATCGGGGTTCTCCCAATGAATCGTCCAATAGACCGGAATTTCCGACCAAACCATGACTCCTTGCCGTTCGGCTTCGCGTACGATATGTTCGTTGTGCGGATAGTGAGCCAGTCGAACGAAATTGCATCCCAACTCCTTTGCCCAACCTATGGTTGTCTTTGCATCTTCTGGCGACCATGCGCGCCCTTGCCTAAACGGTGCTTCTTCGTGGATGGCAATGCCTTTCAAGAATATCTTTTTCCCGTTAAGGCGTATTTCTTTTCCTACCGTTTCTATTTGGCGAAAACCGATTTGGTCGGTAATCGTATCGTTTTCAGACAATATACGTACTTCATAAAGAAGCGGACGATCGGGACTCCATAGTTCGGGTTTGGCGCGCAAGCTGACGGTAGCCTTTCCCGAAACGTCGGTACGTACGGTTTGGCGCAAGCTCAACGCAGGAATCTCAACGGTTATCGGCTTTTCAACGGCTTGGTTGAGCCGGACATAGCCGACAATGTTGTCATAACGCCCTTTCTCCAATTGTATCAAATAGTCGTCTATAAACACGTCGGGCACGCTAACCAATAGCACGTCGCGCGTGATGCCTCCGTAATTCCACCAGTCGGCATTCACCGTAGGAACGCCCGACGGAATGCGTTCGTTGTTGACACGAACGACCACGAAATTATTCCCATCTTTCAAAACATTGGTCACGTCAAACTCGAAAGGAGTGAATCCACCCGTGTGTTCGCCCACTTTTGTGCCGTTGACGTACACTTTGGTATCGTAGTTGGCTGCTCCGAAATAGATGTAAGTGCGCCGGCCTGGCTGTTTGGTGTGAACAAAATC
The DNA here is from genome assembly GCA_031262265.1 of Prevotellaceae bacterium. Lineage (GTDB taxonomy): Bacteria > Bacteroidota > Bacteroidia > Bacteroidales > Bacteroidaceae > JAISIB01. The sequence continues at coordinate 13,829 of JAISIB010000033.1, read as the reverse complement.
TTTCTTGAACCAAATACTTCCTTCGTAGAAAAACAGTTGCGGGTTTTTGGTGTTCCAATCCGACGGAAGAACCATCAACGGCGAAGTATCAAAGTTGTATTCCACTAAGTGTTGTGAATTTTTCGCCTTTTGATTTTTAAAGAAGCCATTAGGATTTTCGTTTAACCGATAGTCATAATAACCCATATCAAAGGGGTCGATGATGTAATTCCAACTGCCGTTGAGCGATGTGACGTTTCTGGCAAACACATTCTGCATCACTACATCGTTTTGGGCGTATGCCGTTGTCACCGACAACAACAGTGTGATAAGCATTGCTTTCCTCATGGTGTATACTGTATTTTGTAATAACATTGTTTTATCCCTGTATTTAATCACTTTCTTCCAATCTCATTCCGTGCAGTTCGTCTGTAATTCTTCTAAATCCGACAGAACGCAGAGTGCGCTGTGAAATCTCATTTTCGGGCATAGGATCAGACAAAACCTCTTTGCCGCCCAGTGCCTTGATTCTCTCGATCAGCAGACGAATCATGGCTTTGCCAAGCCCCTGCCGCAAGTATGCTTCCTCGCCAATGAGATAATCTATACTGTACGCGTACTGCGGCACAGTTATCGGGTAACTCGCTTCCTGCGCATAAAAATAGTCATAATACTGACAAAAACCGATTTTCGTTAGTCCGTACATCGCAATAAAATGCCGGATGAAGGCAAATTCGTCGTGTCGGTGCTGCATTTCGTACAACCATTCATCGGGATGCTCAAACCATTGCTTAACGTGCGGCTTGTCCATCCACCGCATCACCTGCGGGATGTCGGCATCTGTAATGGGTATAAGAATTATCCTATTCATGGCGTTTGTATACTGCTTGTTTTGTGTTCCCACAGTAGCAAAGATGCACGAAGATAGGTGATTTTTATTGAATTGAGGCGTTTCTTTACTAATTTTGCGGAAAAATCGAAAACGATGCGCAAACTTACTATTCGAGAACTCAACCGTTTACAACCCGACGCGTTCAAAGAAGCAGCCAAGATACCGCTAATCGTCGTGCTTGACGACGTTCGTAGCCTGCATAATATAGGTTCGGTATTCCGAACGGCAGATGCTTTTCGTGTAGAAGCTATCTATCTGTGCGGCATCACCGCAGTGCCGCCCGAACCCGAGATTCACAAGACGGCACTCGGGGCAGAATATTCGATGGAATGGAGATATTTCAAACAGACCATAGATGCGGTGGCGGAGCTGCGCGAAGAAGGATACACGATCTGCGCCGTCGAACAAGCCGAAGGTAGCATCTCGTTACAAGACTTCTGTCCGGATACGCGCAAGTATGCCGTCATACTCGGACACGAGGTGAAAGGTGTACGACAAGAGGTCGTGGACGCATGTGACTGCTGCATCGAAATACCACAATACGGAACAAAACATTCGCTCAACGTGTCGGTGACAGCCGGCATCGTGATATGGGATTTATTTAATAAGCTGATAAAAATACACGGTTATGATACGAAAATATGACTTTCTCGTGATCGGGTCGGGCATTGCCGGAATGAGTTTTGCGCTGAAAGTGGCAGGCAAAGGCTCGGTCGCGTTGATTTGTAAGACCAATTTGGAAGAAGCAAATACATATTACGCGCAAGGTGGCGTGGCGTCCGTCACGAACACGCTGGTAGATAACTTCGAGAAACACATTGAGGACACGATGATTGCGGGCGATTTCCTGAGCAATCGTGCAGCCGTTGAAAAAGTAGTGCGCGAAGCACCCGGACAAATCCGAGAATTGATTAGTTGGGGAGTGGATTTTGATAAAAACGAACGGGGAGAGTTTGATTTGCACCGCGAAGGCGGCCATTCGGAGTTTCGTATCTTACATCACAAGGACAATACCGGTGCCGAGATACAAGATAGTTTGATTCAAGCGGTGCGCCGGCATACGAATATCGACGTCTATGAGAATCGCTTTGCCGTAGAGATACTTACGCAGCACCATTTGGGGATTACCGTTACCCGCCAGACGCCCGACATCAAGTGTTACGGTGCGTACATACTCGATCCTGTTACGGGCATAGTAGATACGTTCCTCGCCAAAGTGACGTTGATGGCTACGGGAGGAGTCGGTGCCGTCTATCAAACGACTACCAATCCGTTGGTAGCTACCGGTGACGGTATCGCTATGGTCTATCGGGCGAAAGGTACTGTCAAGGATATGGAGTTCGTACAGTTTCATCCCACCGCTCTATATCATTCGGGCGACCGCCCCGCTTTCTTGATTTCGGAAGCTATGCGAGGCTACGGTGCCACCTTGCGCACGAAAGACGGAAAGGAGTTCATGCAAAAATATGATGCGCGTCTGGAACTCGCACCGAGAGATATTGTGGCACGCGCCATCGATAATGAGATCAAAACGCGAGGCGACGAATGTGTCTACTTGGACGTAACGCATAAAAACGCAGAAGAAACTAAACACCACTTTCCGAACATCTACGAGAAGTGTCTTACGCTGGGCATCGACATCACCAAAGACTATATTCCGGTAGCTCCTGCCGCACACTACCTGTGCGGAGGCATTTTGGTGGATTTAGATGCACAGTCGTCCATAGAACGTTTGTACGCGGTCGGTGAATGTTCTTGTACCGGACTGCACGGTGGCAATCGACTGGCTTCCAATTCGCTGATAGAAGCTGTGGTATATGCCGATGCGGCTGCCAAACACAGCGTCGGCGTGCTGGGTAACTACACATGGAACGAACATATTCCCGAATGGAACGCCGAAGGTACGACCTCTAATGAAGAAATGATTCTTATCACGCAAAGCATGAAGGAAGTGACGCAGATTATGAGCAGCTATGTAGGCATCGTGCGCTCAAACCTACGGCTCGAACGCGCATGGAAGCGGCTCGACATCATCTATGAAGAGACGGAGAGTCTATTCAAACGTAGTTATGCTTCGCGCGAAATCTGCGAATTGCGCAATATGGTCAACGTCGGCTACCTCATCATGCGTCAGGCGATTGAGCGCAAAGAAAGTTGCGGCCTGCACTATACGATAGATTATCCGCATAAGTAATCATTTACTTACTTTATTTGAAATAAAAATTGTACCTTCGACGGCGTATACTGTATAAATCATGGTAACGAAAGAATGTATTACGAAATTGAAACAAAGAGGTAACGGCGATATTGCCTCTCTATTAAATACACAACGGGACGTTGGTAGTATTAACTATATTCTTGAAAATCTGGGACAATTACCTGATAATTTCAATCCCGATTTCCTGTATAGTCTTTTAAATCATAATCATCCGCAAGTACGCTTAAATGCAGTCAAAAACATCGGAAAACTGAATGGAAAATCCGATGTAAACAGTTTGTATGCTTTATACCTACATGAGACTGATACGGGAGTTCGGAGGGAAATAGTGTCTTCGATTGGACGGCAACGACAACATAAAAACAAATCGTTACTATATAGTTTTTTAGAGGATAGCGACCCTAAAATAATTTGTCAGGCGATTCGCGGTTTGCTGGTTTTTGAAAATGATAAAGAGGTTGAGACACATTTGAAGCCGCTCGTAAATCATGAAAATGAAATGGTGCGAACAGTGATTTACAAAGAATATTTTGCAAAAGAGAAAAAGACTAACAATGTTTTACCACATGCCGAAACATACGATTTTCTTAAGAATGTAGTTGTCAATGCTGATGTATTAGAAGTACTAAAATACGTTCCTGATGAAAGTATACATTTAACTTTTACATCACCACCGTATTACAATGCACGCGATTATTCTATTTATCCCTCTTATCAGGCATATCTTGATTTTTTGGACAAAGTCTTTCAAGAAACACATCGTATTACAAAAGAAGGACGTTTCTTGATTGTCAATACTTCTCCTATTATTATTCCACGTGTAAGTCGTTCGCACTCGAGTAAGAGATACGGTATTCCTTTTGATTTGCATCCGTATTTAGTAAAAAATGGATGGGAATTTATTGATGACATCGTTTGGCTTAAGCCCGAAGCGAGTGTCAAAAATCGAATTGGAGGATTTATGCAGCACCGAAAACCATTGGGATATAAACCAAATTCCATTACGGAGTATTTAATGGTTTACCGTAAATCAACTGAAAAACTATTGGACTGGAATATTCGTAGCTATAACAATAAAACTGTTGAAGAAAGCAAGGTCATGGATGGCTATGAAACAAGCAATGTTTGGAAAATTGACCCTTGTTTTGATAAAGTACATTCGGCCATCTTTCCCGTTGAACTTTGTAAGCGTGTAATACAATATTATTCTTACAAAGGCGATTTGATTTTTGATCCCTTCGGAGGTAGTGGAACAGTCGGACGAACAGCAAAAGCGTTAGAGCGTTTGTTTTTTCTTACTGAACAAGAACCAAAATACTTTGAGTATATGCAATCCAAACAAAAAATGCAGAGTGTTTTCAGAGAACATCATCCTACAACTTTTCTAACATTGGAACAATTTAAAAATACAACGAGATGACACTTACCGATCAAATAGTGAAAAACATTATCACTCGCGTAATAAAGTCGCAAGATTACAGAATTGAAATTGTAAATCTAATAAATGCGGAGTTTTTACAATTTGCTATGGACTTTTTCAGGAAAATAGTGGATGCAAAACTTAATTCAAAAGACATTACTATTGAGTGGTATAGGTGTGCTTTTATGAATGAAAATATTGCACCTGATGAATATGCTATAAATGCAGGAATAAACAAGAAAACTATCACGAATATGCACAATACTGGTATAAAAACCGTCGTGATAGAAACTGCTAATGAACACTTTGATTCGTTATATCAAAGCATTCAGGCACTTGTAGAAATGGAAAAAGAAATTGATTTGACTTTGACCATTAAGATGAAAGGTGTTTCTGTTGATTTAAATGTGTCTGAAAGTTTAATTATTATCAATACTTTGGCGGTGAAACGCGCAGCATTGCGGGGTGGATTGTGGAGTACGGCGGGCAAAAGGGCGGAAAAATATTTAATGCTAACTTTGTGCAGGTTATATCAAGTTCCTGAGAATAATTATGACGCATCGCACTTTGTCAAGGATAAAGGGAAAAAGGTGGATAGGGAAATTGACTTCTATTTGTTGAACAACGGCAAAGAATATTTGTGCGAAGTGAAACTTATGGGTAAGGGAAATCCCGAAAGTGCCGATGCAATTATTGCCCGCGATAGCAATGTATTTGTTGCCGATACGCTTTCACTTCAAAACAAAAATCAATGCGATCAGTTAGACGTGAATTGGGTAGCGTTGAGAGATAAGGACGGGTACAAAAGATTTGGTGAAATACTAAGAAAACTAAATATTCCGCATACAGATTATAAAGGTAACTTAGATGTAGATTTGCCGGTAATATTGGAAGAGTTATTTTAAAAATCAGAGTATTACATAGCGAGAGAAAATTATACCACGTATGTTTAGTCTCATTCCCAATACCGGCGTTTTACGAAGAGACCGCTACGATTATATCTTGGAGGCTCTGTCAGGGATTACTTTACTCGCAACGTACTATCCGCTCCTTTTTTATCAGCAGCTGGATGCCGCCATTCGTATTCCCATACATTACAACGTAGCCGGAGAAATAGACGGCTGGGGAAATCCTTCTTCCTTGTGGACGCTTCCGCTGGTTGCTACGGCATTCTACCTGCTCTTTTCTCTCTCGGAAAGGTTTTATAGACACTTCAACTATCCGATTAAACGCACTGCCTACAATGAAGCATACCTATACCGGCTGGGTATCCGTCTGATGCGGCACTTGAAAGTATTGCTCCTACTGCTATTTGCTTACTTGAACAATGTCTCCTACTTGATTGCCATAGGAAAAGCCCACGCACTCAGTATGTTTGTCATGTCCCTTTTCTTCATTCTTCTAATAGGCACGCTCGTCGTTTTCTATGTGAGGATGAGTATGTATAAGGAGTGACTCCTACAAACAGATAACCAAAAAAACAGAGGCTGCCTGTATATTTTGCAGACAGCCTCGTTAATTATAGCGTACAATCGGGGTTAGCTCGGTATAAGTCCGGTAATCAGGATTAGCACCAACAAAGCGAGGATAGCATACAGCTCGGGGAATACGGCGAGAATCATCGTCGTACCGAATACGTTCTCTCCGTTGCCGATAGACACGATACCGTTGGCACAGACTTGCGCTTGGCGAATGGCCGAGAAGAGAGCTACCAGTCCCAAACCTAAGCCGGCTCCGAAGACGGCGGCGGCGGCGTACCAAGTCATGTCGGGCAGTAGATAACTACTCAACAAGAAGTAGCCGATGAAGCCGTACAATCCTTGCGAAGAGGGGATAGCCGATAGAGCGATGTACAAACCGCTCGATTTCGAGTTCTTTTTCATAGCACCCAAGGCGGTGTTTCCGCAAATGGTGGTGCCATACGCGCTGCCCGTTCCTGAAAGGCCAACCAGCAACGCGATACCTAAATAAGCTAATACAATGGGTTCCATAATAGTATTTATTTTATGAATGATTAAATAGTTTCTTTTAAGCCCTAAATGGTTTGTATGCACGACCGCCGCCCTCGAAACCTTCGTTCTTGTAGAATTCGACGAATGTCAGGCGCATGGGGTGTACCAGCGAGGCGATAATACACAAACCGAAATTGATGGAGTGTCCGATTAACAAGATCAATAGTACGGCGAAGAACTTCAATACGAAAGGCAACGAAGCCGTCAGATCGAAAGCCAATGAATTGAATACGCCACCCAAGATTCCGCCGGTCAGACCAAGCGCAAACAAGCGGATGTAAGAGAGCGTATCGCCTAACAAACCGGTTGCCATATTGAAGGTATCCCATAAAGAGAGGCCGACATTGACAAAAATATTCTTATCGGGTGAGTTATAGAAAAAGATGAACACGGCGCATACGGCCAGCAGTGCGTAGCAACCGTAGACGAGGCTACCCAGTGAGATGCCCAGCATCGGTAATCCGAAGGTTATGCCGAGCGTGACGATGGCAACGAGCCATGACAGCCTCGCCCAAGCATATTTCATCCCCTGTTGCTTGGCTATCTTGACGACACTGGCGCCCATCCCGAACAGTATCTGTACGACGCCGATAGCGAGAGCAAAGACCATCAGCGGATTGTAGCCGCCCAAGTCTTCGGCGTAGTTCTTTTCGGTCACGAAGTAGTCTTTTACGCCTTTCAGCCAGCCCCATTCCATCGAATCCAACGAGACGCCGAAGAAGCAGCCCGTCAGAATGCCTACGACAATCGTCATGCCGCCCATGTATGCTCCCAGTTTAAGAATGCCACGCAGAGCGGGAGATACCTTCTTCATCAACGCCAAGCATACGGCCAGGATAATCAGCCCGTAGCCGCCGTCGCCCATACACAATCCGAAGAAGAGCATAAAGAAAGGCGCGAAAAGCGGCGTAGGATCGAGTTCGGTATAATTAGGTAAGGCATACATGCGCGTGATCGGCTCGAAGAGCTTGGCAAACGAGTTGTTGTGTAGCAGGATAGGCACATCGTCTTCCGCCGTCACGGGTTCTCGTTCGTAAAAGTACGAGCCTTCTTCCAAGAAATCGGTCAGTGCTTGCGCTTTCTCTTCGGGTACCCATCCCTGCAACATGAGCATTTTGTCGGCAGCCAGTGAGTCGCCGCTCAACGCTACTTCGGAAAACTCGATTTGGCTTTCCAATTCTTGCTGAGCCGCATGCAAGGAAGTCATTTCCGTGTTTGCGATGATCGCCAACTGCGTACGTACGTCTTCTATCCTCGTATGATTTTCATTTTCTTCCCTTTGTAAATCGGATAACGAACGCGCCGGGATGTGCGCCTGTTCCAGATCGAGCGGCAAGCGTTGTCCGCTACGGCTCACGATGACGAAATAAACGTTCGTGCCCGTGTCGTTGACAATCACCGCCTCGTATTCTTCTTCCCATTCCGGACGGAAATCTTTGAGCGGACAGGCATAGAAAAAGAATCGATAACCCGCTTCTTCGATTTTGTTCAATAGGTTGAAATCGAAATTGCCCCACGGCTTCATCTGTTCAAGATCTTTCTGTACGTTTTGTAGCTTGACCGTCCATTGTTCCTGCTCGGCTTTCAGCCGTTCCACGTCTTTCACCACTGCCAGACCGCGTACGGCCGTCGGGGGCGATGCGGTCTCGGTCTTCTGTGCCGGGTCGACGTATGCGGACAAATAGTGCTCGGTGGTTTGCAGGTCATTGCGGAGTTTCAGCTTTTCTTCCAGTTCCGGAGAGTTCAGGCTGCCTTCCTGTTTGGTTTCCACATGCACCACGCCTAAGCGGCGCAGGTGCTGCAAGAAGTCTTCGTATTCCTTATGATAAATCAGAAAGGTCAGTTTCTGCATTTTTGCTATCATACAGCCTCCTTTCGTTTCTCTTGTTGCGACTTCATGATTTTCTGTGAAGATTTGGAGAGATTCTCTTCGTCTTCCATAAATCGTTTGATTTTTCTCAGCGCATCTTGGTAGCCGGGAATCTGCACCTTCTCGAAAAGGTTCACCTTCTGAGTCGTTTTCTTGCGGGCATGCTCCAAAAGGCTCAGTTTGGCTACGGTAAACTCGCGTTCAATCGCTGTCTTTGCCAGCTGTTGAAGGATGTGAATGCCGTCGGCATACCATTTAGGCGCGTTGAAGAGACTAAACGGACGTAGCTCAAAATCCACGCATTGTAAGACGGGGACGCGTACGCCGGCAATCTTTTTTACTCCCAAGTTCACGTCTTTGACGGCCAACAGCGAGGCGTCGAATTCATTCCACAAGGCGAACATCGCCTCGTAGGCATGAATACGTTGCTCCAACGCTTCTTCCAACTCCACAACGTCTTCTTTGCAACGCTTCACTTCCATTCGCAGCGCACTCTCCTTATTCTTAATGATAGGCAGCGTGCGGACACGAATTTTCAGTTGTTTCTCGAGCTGTTGCAGCGAGGTTTTGTTGTATTGAAACTTAATAGCCATGTTCTATTGCGGTTGATTTTTCCAGAACTCGTCTGTCAGATCTTTCTTTATATTCACTTCTTCGGGACGGAAGTATTTCGCAAACAACTCCCAAGCTACGTCCAACATCTCGGTCGTATTCAGATTGACGTCGATGGCCAGTAGCCGGTTGGAGTAGTCTTTGGCAAAAGCCAATGCTCGTTCGTCGTAGTTCGTCAGGTCGAAGCCGTTTTCCATCTTAGTCTTGGCATTGGCTGCGTCGGCATACAGGCGCACGGCGGCGTTCATCACTTGCGGATGGTCGCGACGTGTCTTCTTTCCGATGACCAATTGTTTCAGACGGGAGAGTGAACGGAACGGGTCGATGATGACTTTGCCTATATCCGAATCGCGGCGCAAGAAGAGCTGTCCTTCGGTGATGTATCCCGTATTGTCGGGAACGGCATGCGTGATGTCTCCGCCCGAAAGGGTAGTCACGGCGATAATGGTAATAGAACCGCCCGACGGGAACTGTACCGCTTTCTCATATATCTTAGCCAAATCGGAATAGATCGAACCGGGCATCGAGTCTTTCGACGGTATCTGGTCCATACGGTTGGATACGATAGCCAACGCATCGGCGTAGGAGGTCATATCCGTCAGCAGTACCAATACTTTCTCGTTGTTTTGTACGGCGAAGTATTCGGCAGCTGTCAGTGCCATGTCGGGCACGAGCAAACGTTCTACGGGAGGGTTCTCCGTCGTGTTCATGAAGCAAACGATACGGTCGAGCGCGCCGGCATTGGAGAAGATGTTCTTGAAGTACAGGTAGTCGTCGTTCGTCATACCCATACCGCCTAAGATAATCTTATCGGTTTGCGCACGCAAGGCCACGTTGGCCATGACCTGATTGTACGGTTGGTCGGGGTCGGCGAAGAAAGGAATCTTCTGTCCGGATACCAGCGTGTTGTTCAAGTCTATGCCGGCAATTCCCGTCGCAATGAGTTCCGACGGTTGCTTACGGCGCACCGGATTCACCGATGGCCCGCCGATTTCTATTTCCGTGCCTTCTATCTCCGTGCCGCCGTCAATCGGTTGTCCGAATGCGTTGAAGAAGCGTCCGGCCAATTGTTCGCTCACTTTCAAGGTCGGAGCTTTTCCCAAGAACACGATTTCCGCATTCGTAGGAATGCCTTCCGTTCCCTCGAAGACTTGCAGCGTCACGTCGTCGCCGACTATTTTCACCACTTGTGCCAGTTTCCCGTCTACGGTGGCCAGTTCGTCATATCCTACACCCGTCGCTTTCAGCGAGCAGGTCGCTTTGGTTATTTGCGTAACCTTCGTATATATCTTTTGGAATGCTGTTGTTGCCATTGTCTTTCTTACTATGGAGGGTTATACGTTCGCGGCGCGTTCGGCTACCAAAGCGCGTACTTGCTGTTGACAGTCGCGGTACTCTTCGGACTCATAAGCGGCATAGTTCATCTGCTTACAGAGATTTATCATCGTCTTAAAGTAGTCCATCACCTCGTTGAAATGGTCGAACCTAAACTCGGTATGGCAAATATCGATAATCAGATTGACGCTTTCCTCTTGTCTCTTCAACGGCGTCACGGCGTCTATATCGTCGAAAGCGTCTTGCTGCAAGATAACGAAGTCTATCAATTCGGATTTCCAGAAGATGACATGGTAGTCTACGGGAACGCCGTCGTCGCCCAAGATATTGATTTGCTCGGCGATTTCCTTGCCGCGTTGCAGGCGGGTCTTCAACTCGTTGACCTTACCTATCCACTCGTCGTTAATCACGCCGGCTATGTATTTCTCGAACTCCGGATACTCGATGTATTTGGAATAAGAATCTATCGGGTTGACGGCCGGATACCTTTTCTTGTCGGCACGCTCTTGTTCGAGCGCGTAGAAGCAACGCGCCACCTTTTTCGTGTTTTCCGTCACCGGTTCTTTCAGGTTACCGCCGGCAGGGGAAACCGTGCCGATGAACGTGATGGAGCCTGTGCTGCCGTTGTGTAGTTGCACGTATCCCGCACGACCGTAGAAGTTGGAAATGATAGCGGACAAGTCCATCGGGAACGCATCCGGTCCGGGCAGTTCTTCCATTCGGTTGGACATCTCGCGCAACGCTTGCGCCCAACGGGAAGTGGAGTCGGCCATCAACAGAATCTTCAATCCCATCGCCCGATAGTACTCGGCAATGGTCATGGCCGTGTAGACGGACGCCTCGCGAGCGGCCACCGGCATGTTGGACGTGTTGGCGATGATAATCGTTCGTTCCATCAACTGACGCCCCGTGTGAGGGTCGACCAGCTCGGGGAATTCCGTGAAGATTTCCACTACTTCGTTCGCCCGCTCGCCGCAGGCTGCAATGATTACGATGTCGGCTTCGGCCTGTTTGGAGATAGCGTGTTGGAGCACCGTCTTTCCCGTGCCGAACGGACCGGGGATGAATCCCGTACCTCCCTCGACGATCGGATTCAACGTATCTATCACGCGCACGCCCGTTTCGAGTAGTTTGAAGGGACGCGGTTTCTCTTTATAGTTGAGCATGGCTTTCTTCACCGGCCATTTCTGTACCATATCCACCGGATGGTCGTTGCCTTGCGCATCGGTCAGCACGGCGATGGGGTCGTAGATGGTATAATCTCCTTCCGCAACGACGGACTTCACCGTATAGACGCCTTGCCATCCGAAGGGTACCATGATTTTCAACGGTTGGAAGTTCTCGTCCACTTGCCCCAGCCAAGCGGCGGCCTGCACTCGGTCTCCCGCTTGAACCAACGGAACGAAATGCCACTTGGCTTCCTTGTTCAACGGGAAGGTATATTGTCCGCGTTTCAGAAAGACGCCATCCATCTTGTCGAGGTCGTTCTGCAAACCGTCGTAATTGCGAGATAGCATACCCGGTCCCAACGTTACTTCGAGCATGTGGCCGGTAAATTCGGCCTGCGCACCTACTTTCAGTCCGCGCGTGCTCTCAAACACTTGCACGTACACGTTCTTGCCGACCACCTTGATAACCTCTGCCATCAAGCGGTCGTTACCGAGCGAGATGTAGCATATCTCATTCTGTGCTACCGCCCCGTCCACCACGAGAGTCACCATATTGGCTATAATGCCATTGACTGTTCCTTTTGTAGCCATATATCTTTTATCTTACTTTATTGTTTACGAAACTCTGCGGGCACTTGCACCTCGCGCTTCAAGTCGTTGAGTATTTCTCGGAACTTCTCGCCGCCCGTCTGTTTGTCCAACGCCGTCCAGCGTTCGAGTATAGACGTTTGCAACAAGAAGACGAACAGCCGCTCTACGGAGAAGTATTTAAATACGGTATGCTCTTCCAACCATCGCCAGCGGAGCAAGTCTATTCTGCGCTCACGTTCCATCGGCTCCGATTCGCTAATCTTCAACAACTCTTCAAACCTATCCACCTCGTTGAGGATTCCGAAGTCGCGTGCCTGAGAAGTCCGCAGTACCTCCGCGATTGCTCCTTCTCCTACGACGTACTCGGAAAGAGAGAGTTTGTATTTACGAGCCGTCAGTGCCGTCAACACGTTGTTTAGGTCTTCGTTGAACGCGAACCAGGCGGCGACGAACTCGTTGCGGCACTGTCTTCCGTAGACGTAGTATCCTGCTGCCAACCGATTCTCCAATAGATAGACGGGCGTATCCGTCCCCGTTTGGTGATATTCCCGAATAAACGTTTTTAGGTATTCCGGCCATCTACGATACGTGTTCGCTGCATCCCCGTCTTTCAGACAGAACAACGCATCCGTCAGTTCGTCCGACGTGTAGTTCCCCCGTTCGTCTATGAGGGCGTCCTTGTCTCGCAATCGCTTCAACACGTTGGCGTTGTCGTACTGCAAGTAGAACAGGTCGACCAACCGCTTGTCTTCCGTCGTCAGAAAGGGATATAGCTCCATCCGAAAATCTGCGATCGTACGAGCCAACTTGTTGTCGTCCGGCGAGAGTTCGGGTAATCCGGCTACCAAGTAATAGTAATTGCTCATATATCAGAACAACATCTCCACGAGTTGCGGCCGCAAGAATGCCTTGAAATAGTTCACGAATTCATCCTCTCCGAAGTTGACTTTGTAGGAACCGTCGGCAGGCATCACCGTGAACAAGGTTTTCAGCCCATTCACCTGTTCGATGGTTACGCCTTTGTCGAGCAAGCCTTTGGCATGCACCGTGAAGTATTTTTTGAGATTCTCGGACTCGGCTGTCTGTAAAACGATCGGTTCGTCGGTGCTCCACTTGCTCGCCAATGCGACGATGAATTGATTGAGTGCGTCTTTGTCGGCCGTAAACCCTTCGACGGACTGTTGCACGATGCGGTCGGTTACGACGTTGGCGATTTCCGTCTTTAAGGCGTTGACGGCTTGTCCGGCGAATAGTTTCAATTCCGACTTGGTGTGTTCGGACAACCCTTCGGCTTCTTTGCGCGCACCGGCAATGACTTCTTCGGCTTCTTTGCGCGCGGCATTCAAGATAGACGCCGCCTCGTCTTTGGCTGCCTGAATGATACGTCCGGCTTCCGCATTTCCTTTTTCTACACCTTCCCGATAAACCTTATCGGCCAGTATTTGTATTTTGTTCTCCATACGCAGAATGGTTATTGAGTTTTTGTTCCCAAATATAGTTTTAAGTCTACCCTACAAAGATATGTATTTCCGAATGAAATATGTCTAAATTCAATGTAATTTATAATAAATTAACGGCAAAAGTGCCATTTTCTGTGTTATATTGAAAGTATCGCTCCCCGTTTATTTCCTCTCTCCCATGTCAGTTGTTTTCTTGATGTGGCTTAATCGTTTCATGCCACAAAGATACGAAAAGGGTTTGAAGCCCCCGAGCAAGGTTTTAGGCTGTTTT
>JAISIB010000207.1 GCA_031262265.1 Prevotellaceae bacterium | reverse complement strand
GGATGGAAGAGAATATGTTCCCGTTCTATCCGCTCGGCGACTTGAAAGACAAAGACAAAGACAAGGAGGAAGTATTATGAAACAAGAAATCATTATAGCCGGATTCGGCGGACAAGGCGTATTGTCTATGGGTAAAATATTGGCCTACGCAGGACTGACCGAAGGCAAAGAAGTGACGTGGATGCCCGCTTACGGTCCGGAACAGCGAGGAGGAACGGCCAACGTAACAGTAATCGTAAGTGATGAGCGCATTTCATCGCCGATCCTTAGCAAATACGATGCGGCCATCATACTCAACCAGCCTTCTTTGGAAAAATTTGAAGCGCGAGTGAAGCCCGGCGGCATATTGATTTACGATGGCTACGGGATTATTCACCCACCCACCCGCACAGATATTCAAATCTATCGCATTGATGCGATGGACGCAGCCAACGAAATGAAGAACGCCAAGGCATTTAATATGATCGTACTGGGAGGTCTACTCAAACTTTTGCCTATGGTGACCATCGAAAGCGTGTTAAAGGCACTGAAAAAGACGTTGCCGGAGCGACATCACCATTTACTTCCCATGAACGAGCAAGCTATTCAGAAAGGAATGGAGCTAATCAAAAAAGGATAAGGCAAGGCGCATGACACCGCGAAGAATCATACTACTATCGGCTGTATTATTCAGCTCATTGATGCTATCGGCACAAAATGTCCCGTCAGCCATCGGTCGGCCGGCTAATACGTTGGGCGGATATAACCAAAATAATCCGCTCGACCCGAGCCAACAGGTAGGAGATACGACAAACGTTGAAATTATTAGCTTAGCCCCTAAACTATATCAGTGGAAGCTGATGCCCAAGTTGGGGAATATCGTGCGCGTGGATGCGGATACGCTAATGCATCAGTTTCAAAATTCAAATTTGACGGAAGGCGTCTACGGACACTACAATCATCTCGGAAATATGGGGGCACCGCGGTTATCCCACGTGTTTTTTGATCGTCCCTTGCACGGATCTTCCTTGTTTCTTGAACCGCTTAGTCAATTCGTAACCGGTCCTTATGATTTCCGCTTCACGAATAGCAACATCCCGTTCACGAGTATCACCTATTACAAGACTTTTAATAGCCGCTACGGGGAAGATCATTTTCGACCATACTTCTCGGTGAACGTAAACAAGAACCTCGCGTTCGGATTCAACTTCAATTATTTGTACGGGCGCGGTTATTATCAAAACCAGTCCACTGCGTATATGAACGGAGGCCTATTCGGCAGCTATACAGGTGATCGTTATCAGGCGCACCTCATCTATAATATGTATAACTTGAAAACGAAGGAAAACGGCGGTATTACGGATGATCGTTACATCACCAATCCGGAAGAGATGGCAGGTAATCGAAATGCTTTCGCACCGCAAGATATTCCCGTGCACCTGAGCAATACGTACAATTACAATAAGAATTTCTACGTCTTCCTCACGCATCGCTACAACCTTGGATTCTACCGCGAAGCGGCACGCGATACGACTGCTAACGACACCATTATTCATGAGGAGTTCGTACCTGTCACCAGTTTCATCCACACGGCGCAAGTAGAGCGTTCGCGCCATCGTTTTATCTTCGGCGACCGGACGAACGGCTATTTCGCTAATGATTATTTGCCGGAGATTCCTACTTCGCTGAACGACACTACGACTTATTTCGGAGTTAAAAATACGTTCGGCATCGCTCTTCTTGAAGGTTTCAACAAGTACGCAAAAGCCGGACTGACCGTCTTCGCATCACACAAAATGAGCCGATACACACTGATGAGTACCGGAGATATCGCCGATACCTATACCGAACAAGAAGTCTACGTGGGCGGTGAATTACAAAAGCGCGAAGGGCATACGCTCCATTACAAAGCGACAGGAGAGTTAGGCGTAGCAGGCGAAGCCTTGGGGCAGTTTAAAATACACGCCGACGCCGACCTGAATGTGCGGTTAGGAAAAGACACGGTAAGCTTGTTGGCGCGCGCAAGCATCACGAACACCTTGCCGGCTTTTTATATGAGACACTATCATTCGCGTTATTTCTGGTGGGATAATGAGGATCTCGGCAAAGAATTCCGCACCCGATTGGAAGGAGAGTTGAACGTGTCGCATACGCGTACCAACGTGCAGTTTGGCGTAGAGAACTTGAAAAACTACACGTACTTCGACGCCCATGCTACCGCCGTGCAGACCGGAGAAAACATCCAAGTTCTCACGGCGCGCCTGAAACAAGATTTTAAATTGGGCATTCTACATTTAGACAACGAGGTGATCTGGCAAAAGAGCAGTAACGGAACAATACTCCCGCTCCCCGAGCTTTCGCTCTATCACAATCTTTATATTCAAGCGTTATTGGCCAACGTACTTCACGTGCAATTGGGCGCAGACGTACGTTATTTTACGGCCTACGACGCGCCGGCATACAATGTCGGCATTCAACAGTTTCATTTGCAGTCGCCGGATGAAATCGTCAAGGTCGGAAATTACCCCATCGTGAATCTGTATGCGAACTTGCAGTTGAAACATGCACGTTTCTTCGTGATGATGTATCACGTAAACCAAGGAATGAGTAAACCCAACTATTTCCTTGCTCCACATTATCCTATCAACCAGCGACTGTTGAGAGTTGGGTTGTCGGTGAACTTTTATGATTGATGTCGAACCCTAATTGACCGTATGAAACGGCTACATTCCACCAAACGTTTTTTAATTTATCTGATGACTACCGTCGTGATAGCCAACATTGCCTTGATTATTGTTTACGCCCTCATCGAACCGCACGAACCGAAGGATCTTCCCGTGCGCGACTATGCCGAAATTCATAGCGAAGGCGTTCTACGCGCCGTCACCGAGTATAATATGACGGATTACTACATCGCAAACGACACCGCGAGCGGATTTCACTACGAATTGATACGTTGTTTTGCGCAGACGCACGGTTTGCAATTGGAAATCATACCTGAAATGAGTTTCGAGAAACGTCTCAACGGACTATGGGATACTACGTTCGACGTAATTGCCTACGGCATTCCCGTCACACGTGGGTTGACGGATACGGTAGCATTCACGATGCCCATCACACGCAGCAAGCAAGTGCTCGTACAACGCAATCGAACGACGGACAGCCTCAAATATATTGCCGGACAATTGGACTTGGCGCAAAAAACACTGTACGTGGCGCAAGGCTCACCGGTCGTTAATCGCATCCGCAACCTGAGTAATGAAATTGCCGACACTATCTATGTAAAGGAGATAGAGAAGTATGGACAAGAACAACTGCTCGCCTTGGTAGCGAACGGCGACATCGACTACGCAGTAGTGAGCGAACAGGTGGCGGCTACGGCGATTGATTCGTTTCCGCAGTTGGATATCAGCACCGGCATCAGCTTCACGCAATTCTACGCGTGGGCTACGCGAAAATCCGCCCCCGCTTTGTGCGATTCGCTGAACGTGTGGTTGAAAGATTACATGCAAACGGCGGAATACGACAAGCTCTATCACAAATATTACCCGAATCATTAAATAACATCGTTAGATAATCAATTATCCTCGTAAGAAAATTCATTATCTAACCTTCAAAACAGCATGACAAGGCAGCAAAATACAATCAACTGGGGTTTCATCGGATGCGGCGAAGCTACCGTCAAGAAAAGCGGGCCGGCATTTCAAAGTGCCGACCACTCAAAAGTCATCGCCGTCATGAGCCGTGACGAGATGAAAGCCAAAAGATACGCGTTGCAAATGGGTATTGCCAAGTGGTACGACAATGCGCTGGATTTGGTCAATGACGAAGAAATCAACGCCGTGTACATCGCTACACCACCTTCCTCGCACGCGACGTATGCCGTGATGGCTATGAAAGCAGGAAAGGATGTTTATATCGAAAAGCCTATGGCTGTGACATACGAGGAATGTAGTCGTATCAACAGGACGGCGCAAGAAACCAACAGGAAATGCTTTGTCGCCTATTATCGCCGTTACTTACCGTACTTTCAAAAGGTCAAGGAAATCATAACAAACGGAACTATCGGAAAAGTAATCAACGTACAGATCCGTTTCGCCCAACCTCCGCGCGAATTGGACTATAACAAGGAAAATATGCCATGGAGATTGCAGCCGGACATATCGGGCGGCGGCTATTTCTACGACTTGGCGCCTCATCAGATCGATTTGTTGCAAGATATGTTCGGGTATATACTCGACGCCAAAGGCATGCGCGCCAACTTAGGACATCTCTACGAAGCAGAAGATACTGTCAGCGCCTGCTTTCGCTTTGATAATAATTTGGTAGGTTCCGGTTCTTGGTGTTTCGTCGCCCACGAATCGGCTACGGAAGACCGCATTCAAGTCATCGGCGACAAAGGTTCCATCAGTTTCTCGGTATATACTTACGAGCCGATACTTCTACATACCGAGCACGGTTGCGAAACGCTCACGATTCCAAATCCCCAGCACGTACAGCAACCGCTTATTCAAGCGGTCGTCAATACGTTGCTCGGCAACGGTACTTGCGTATGCGACGGAGAAACCGCCACGACGACCAATTGGGTGATGGACGGTATATTAGGCAAGCTGTAAATGCCGTATGCGGATAGCATTTTTCGCCCGAGTGATTTTTTATATCGAAAAAAACGTTTTTTCGTGTTACGTTTCTTCCCTTCGTGCGTCTTCTGTATAGAAATCATATAAATGGAACTGATGCAATTCAAAATACACGTACTGCCGTTACGAAAGAAACTTGCCGACTACGCATTTCGTTTGATGCAAAACTCGGAAGACGCCGAAGACGTGGTACAGGAAACCATGTTACGGCTATGGGATAGACGAAGCGAACTGGATGACTGTCGCAACATTGAAGCATTCGCCGTGACAATGGCACACAACCTGTGTATGGACGGATGGAGACGCAAGCGGCCGACCACGACAATCGACCTGCTGAACGGATCCGACAACCGGCAAGCGACGCCCGAGCAGGAACTGCAAACCAAAGACGAGATGACACTCATACGCCACATCATTGACAGCCTGCCCCCGCTTCAACAAGTGATTTTGCGAATGAAAGACGTGGAAGGATACGAGACCGAATACATCGCCGAGATTACCGGTTGCCGCCCCGAAGCCATCCGCATGAATCTGGCACGTGCCCGTAAGCGCGTCAGAGAATGTTATTTAACGATGATACAACGAAGAAAAATTCAAGAGGTATGAAAATAGAAGATTTACTCGAACGCTACTTTGAAGGAACGACCGACGGGCAAGAAGAAGCCACCCTCCGCCGCTACTTCCGCCAAGCGAATGTCGCTCCGGAGTTGGAAATCTACCGACCGCTGTTCAATTACATCGACGTAGAGCGCGAAAATCACCTACGAAGCACAGATACTACGCCGCGCCGCGTATCCTTGCGTGCGTTCGTACGAAAATATACTTGGCAGCTGGCAGCAAGCGTCACGCTACTATTAGGTATGGCAGGCGGCATAGCCATCTACGAAAGCCATCGACCCGCATCGGACAGCGTATGGATTGACGGCGTATGCTACACACAGGAGACGCTCGTGCGGCAACAGGCGCAATTGGCTTTCCAAGACGTCAGCTTTTCGCAAGAAGATATATTTAACGAATTGTTTACCGAATAATCCCAACGAATCATGAATAAAAGAATCCTACTCCTTGCATTCGCCGGCCTGCTGCTTTTGAACGTAGCAAGTCTATCGGCACAAGAAAATTTGCAAACGACCCGCATCTTCGAACAATACGGCAAGCGAAAAGGCGCGACGATGGTTTCGCTATCGGACGCCGTACTGGACGCCTACGAAATGAAGACCTACAAAAGTCTGACCTTGCGCGATACCGACGAAGCCCTGCCCGCCATCTATCGCGCGTTGGAAAGCGACAAGAAACAAGCCAAAATCGTCAAAGAAAACTTGGCAGACGGCGAACTCCTGTCGGGATATTACCAACTCCCGCCGGACGCGTCCGGTGCGAACCGCTTCATCCTGTTCAAACGCACGAAAAAAGGCGGCGCCACGTTGATTTATATCGTCGGAGAGCTGGATGTGACCGACTTAATCTCTCTTCTGTTTACCAAAGAATAATTTATTACACTCAAATAAAACAATTATGAAAAAGTATTTATTCCTCCTTTTCTGGCTACCGGCGGTACTTTCCGCACAAACGACGACCGATACGCTAACCGTTAACGATCGTCAAGTGATTATTACCGAAAATAGCGACCGCATACGCGTAAAGATTTACCAGCGGGACGCCAACGGCGATATGGTCAGAAACGAACAAGTGTTCGAAGGCGTCTATCTCAACGGGCAAAGTCTTGAACAACGGTTCACCGTCAGTTTGCCCTTCCAGAAACGGGAACGCGACGCCAAACGACGTACATTTCGTTACAATGCCCATACCGCAGGACTTTATCTGGGTACTACCGGTCTCGGAAGTTCGGACGACGTAAATTTAGAACCTGCCAAATCCATCGAATGGGGGTTGAATCTGTTCAACGGAAGCTTCCCGTTCACATCACACTTCGGGGTTACCTACGGACTTGGCTTCGGTTACACCCGTTACCGCTTGGATAGCTCCGACGGCAGCTATGGTCGCGTACGCTACTACCATTGGCGATTGCCTATCGCACTGGAAACGCAATTTCGCGCCAATCGGGAGACATTTTTCCTCAGTGCCGGCGTAGAGGCGGAGTATCGCTTCTGGCGACGAAGCAATATCGTATGGGGAGCAGACCAGACGACGACGAACAAAGGAGACGTCTATCCTTTCGGAGCAAACCTCGTAGCAAAAATCGGCATGAATGATATTGGATTCTACGCCCGCTACGCCATGCTCGACGCCTTCAAAGAAAATCGCGGGCCGCGCACCTATCCGCTTTCGATAGGCATCCAGTGGTTCTGGTAACGTTCTACGAACGAAATATATCTCACTCTTTTTATTTTAGGCCGTGATTGCGAGGTGATCACGGCCTAAATTTATACCTTTGCCGCTAATAATTCATTTTTTCGGAGGATATATTATGTTAGTGGTCAGTAGTAAAGAATTTTCAGCCAATCCACTTCTCTATATGGATAAGGCCATTGAAGGCACAGACGTCCTTATACGTCGCGGCACAAAATATCGTATCAAATTAATGCCTCTGGCAGCCGTAAAAAGAACTTCATATGACAAGATTGAATCGGAAGCGAAGCAAAAGATGTCTCCTACAGAATTTAGACAATGGCTTCGTCATTACAGGGCTATACCGGAAGAGTACCGCTGCAATCCGTTTGACATTATAGAAGACGGTGATTATTTTTATGCCGACACACGAAATGTCGAGGAAATAAAAAAACAAGATAAAGTAGCTGAAAAAGAAATGCAGCGAGGCGATTATGTTGAAGTAACCCCCGAAAATCAAAAGAAGTTGCTCGGGCTATGACATATAAACTTGTTTTTACAAAAAACGCATATACAGATATAGAACGATTACGTAAATCAGGAGATAAAAAGACCCTCGAAAAACTGGACAATCTACTTACCGAATTGCGACAGCATCCGCGTAGCGGTACCGGGAAACCAAAAATGTTAAGCGGCAATAAGATGGGTACGTGGTCGCGTCGTCTGACAGACAAACATCGGTTACGTTATATAATTAATGACCATCTAATAACGGTCACCGTTATAGGCACATACGGACATTACGAAGATAAGTAGACCGAGCCTTCTCCTTCTCTAAATTTCACGGTAGCTCATCAAAATAACAAAGCCGCTTGTTGAAATAACTAACTCGCTTGTTTAAATAAGCGAGTAAGTTATTCGCACAACAAAGCCACTCGTGAAAACATCCCAATAGCTTGTCGAAAGAAGCCGGTACGAAAGAACAATATATATAATAAATTTACTCCTTACTCGTTTGTTATTCTAATTTTCTTCCTATCTCAGTAGTATAAAAGCAGCATAAAAACAAACATTTAACCACTATCAATAAATTTTATTCATAAAAAGTTGACTATTAAAAAACAATACATATATTTGCGACATCATTTGTACGACATAATAACGAATTCATTAAACAACAACTATGCACTCACTCGCTCTATTAGGGAAAAACAGGTTTACCTGAGGTAGTAGTTCCAATGGCTATTGGAGCTACTATAACCTATACCTTATAAAAGTATCAAGCCTTATCTACAAATACGCTACCATCAGGTAATTACGTGCTCTACATACTACTACCAGACGGGAAGAGAGTATGAATATGCATTCGCAAAGCAATAATAGACAACATTAAATCAATTTTTAACCATTTTACCCAATGAAAAAATATATAGTGGCTGCTTTTTTATGTTTACTCTTGTGTGCGCAAGCCACAGCACAGGAGAAGCGTTCATTTACGATTCGCATCACACCGGAAATAGGCGGCATGGAACTAACAAACAATGAGGATGGTTCCAGCGTAGAGATGAATCCATCATTCGTAGGCGTCGGCATACAAGCAAATCTCCCCGTTGCGCGCAATTGGGACGTAGTGGCAGGATTATCATACGTTCGTGCCAAAGGAAATGCGTATACAGGCACGTCAGAGTCGTTATCAGTGGAATCGTCCAAGCTCACCGGACTCACGGCACCTGTGTTGGTTCGGTTTCATTTCTTGAAATACGCTTTCGTGGACGGAGGAATCTATTTAAGCAACTTGGAAAATTCATCCGGAGAGCATAAATTCATCGCCGGACCGGACATTGGCTTCGGCGTTGCCTATACTTTTCCGACAGGATTGTTGTTCTCCATTCGTCCTAATGTTCGTTATCTATCTTGGTTCGCAGATACGGATCTCAAGCTGAAACAATTCGCTGTGGAATTCGGCATCGGTTATCAATTCTAATAATCTTCCCATTATGAAAAAGTATGTATTATTTCTATTTTGCTGCCTATCCGTATTTGGACAGGCGGCGGCACAAGAGAGTCGCAGTTTATCTTTGAGTGCGACAATAGAGTTCGGCAATTTAGAATACAGTAGTAGTTCTCTCATGGGTGCCGGTTCTTTCGATAGTTCTTCTTTTACCGGTATTGGCATTCACGTGACACAGCCTATCTATGAACATTGGGACATCGTAACGGGTATATCTTACGGATGGGCGAGCGGAGATTTTAGCAATCCCAGTAATCGTGGTCCCGGAATCTCTGATCCTATTCGACAGACGTATAAGTTTTTTACGCTACCTGTACTGGCTCGCTTTCATTTCTGGAAATATTTCTTCATTGACGGCGGTGTCTACTGTGATGCAAAGGTATCTGAAAAGAATGAACTGCTGTTTGGCTTTG
>JAISIB010000173.1 GCA_031262265.1 Prevotellaceae bacterium | reverse complement strand
CGTTCAGCTCTTCGTTGTCGATGTCTTCGGGATAGAGCGAATTGACGCGGGAAATGAAATCGCCGAGTATGTTCATGTAATTGGTGAAAGCATCGTACGGGGATTCGTAGATGCCGCGTGACAATCCGACGCCGGTATGCTTGGTACTCATGTAGCGAAAATGGTTGCTGGCTTGCAAATAATCCCAATCTTGCTTGATGCGTCGATCGTTGCAGAGCAAGATGCGATCCGCTACGCTATATAATTTATTGAACGCCTCGCGTTGCATGATATTGCCCAACCAACTGCTGATATCGCGCTCTTCGTCTGACCACGACGAAGCATACGGTGCTACGATGGGAGAGACGGATTCCAATTTACCGACGATCTCGCCGGGCGTAGAGAACGTGATATTGCGCGCTTTGGCACACGCGGGCAACGCTTTCAGGAAGTCGAGGATATTGGAAGAGAGCGGCTGTGCATATCCCAAGGCAGAAAGTTGCATACAGACGTTGACTATTTGTTCTTCATCGGGCAATGCGGCAATCCAGTCCATATATTTGTCGGCAAATAACGGATATTCGCTCCATTCCGAGTTAGAAAATCGCAGCCCAATGTCATCGGAGAGCTTAAAGTCGCGCAATAGAATTTTTAGCTGCGGATTCTGTGCGCAGTGATACATGTAATGTGGACTTTTCCAACCGAGTAATGTTTTCGAGCCTTCGGCCAATATGCCTTTGAAACCCATGTCGGCAACGATGTTGCCTATCTCGTCGGAATAGAGTAGGTTGGCGTTGCTAAATATCTTGGGCGTCTTGCCAAACAGCATCTTGATCTTCTGACTGTGGCGTTTCACCTCTTCGCGGAAACAGTCTTCGTTGATCAACGAAGAAAGCCCGTGCGAATATGGCGTGCCGACCAGTTCACAACATCCCGTCCGGTGCAGTTTAGTCAGTAGATCCATAACTGCCGGCGCGTTTATTTCCAACTGTTCGAGGGCAATGCCCGACACGGCAAGCGTTACTTTGAACGCTCCGGCGGATTCTTCTGCCATATCTATCAGAGCTTGTAACGCGGGGATATACGATTCTTCGGCGAGCCTATTGAGTAATTCTTCCGTCGTATAGTCGTCGGTATAATAATGGTCTTTCCCAATATCAAAGAAACGGTAACGCTTCAATTGAACGGGTTGATGCAGTTCGAAAAATAAACAGATAGTCTTCATATCATTGTCGTATATTATCGTATGATGGTCATTGATAGTTTTGCAATACTTGGTCGTATATCTTTCTGACTTTCCGCCCGACGTCTTCCCAGCGAATGCCGTCCACTTCCGCCTTTCCTTCGTCGCGCAGATACTCGTAGATGGCCGGATAGGTGCAGATAGAGTAAATGGCGTCGGCCATGGAATGAATGTCCCAGTAGTCTATCTTGATACATTTATCCAGAATTTCTGCGCAGCCCGATTGTTTGGAGATAATCGTAGGCACGCATACTTGCATGGCTTCCAGTGGTGAAATTCCGAAAGGTTCCGAAACCGACGGCATAATATAAACGTCGCTGGATTTCAGTATCTCGTACACTTCTTTGCCTTTCATAAATCCCGGAAAATGGAAGCGGTCGGCAATACCGCGTTCGGCTACCAAACGAATCATCTGGTTCAGCATATCACCGTTGCCGGCCATGACGAAACGAACGTTCTTCGTGCGTTGCAGCACGAGTGCTGCTGCCTCGACAAAGTATTCGGGTCCTTTTTGCATAGTGATGCGCCCGAGGAAGGTCACGACTTTTTCTTTCGGGTTCTTTTGCGGCGCGATGTTTAGTATGTCTTGTGGTAACGGGGATACGGCATTGTGTACGGTTGATACTTTGTGCGGATCCTGTCCGTACTTGTGAATGACGGTTTGTCGTGTCAACTCGCTCACGCACATGATGTGATCGGCATAGTCCATACCGTTCTTTTCAATAGAAAACACGGTCGGGTTGACATTGCCGCGGCTGCGGTCGAAATCGGTGGCGTGTACGTGAATAACCAACGGTCTTCCCGATACTTGCTTGGCATGAATGCCGGCCGGATAGGTCAGCCAGTCGTGCGAGTGTATAATATCGAACGATTGCTGACGGGCAACGACGCCGGCCACTATGGAATAATTGTTTATCTCTTCTTGCAGGTTGTCGGGATAGCGACCGGAAAACTCAATACACCCTAAGTCGTTGGTATAGATGTAGCGAAAATCTGCATAGATGTGGTCGCGCAGATCATAGTAAAGCTGCGGATCCATGTAAGCTCCTACGCGCTGCGTGACATAATCTCGGCTAACGTCTTTCCAAACGATCGGCGTACTGTTCATCCCGATGATCTGGAGAAAACTCTGGTCTTCGTCTCCCCAAGGCTTGGGAATACAGAACGTAATCTCCATGTCGGGTTGCAAAGACATGCCTTTCGTCAATCCATAACTGGCCGTACCTAAACCTCCTAAGATATGTGGGGGAAACTCCCAGCCGAACATTAATACTTTCATGGAGAGTTTTCCTTATAGATTATACTTGGATAAAAGACGCAGGATACGTAGAATCTCCGCCACGTTCATTGCAAATGAAATCGCGCCTCTGCCTTTAAACGGCGGGTTCCCGTCGAACAGTTCGGAGATTGTGCCGATGCAATGGTCGGTGATTTCTTCTTCAAAACCGATTAGTTGCCGCTCAACGAACGAGAGTCCGCTCATTTTATAAATCTTTAGGTAGGCTTCCGCGTAGAAACCCATCAGCCACGGCCAAGCTGTTCCCTGATGATAAGCGTAGTCGCGCTCCGTCTGCGTGCCTACGTAATTCGGATTATAGCCTCCGCTCTTCGGACTAAGCGAACGGATTCCTTTGGGAGTCAATAGTTCTTTGGTGACTATATCTAATACTTGTTTCTTCTGTCCTTTGTCTAAGGGCGAATAGTCCAAAGCGACGGCGAACAGCATGTTAGGTCGTACGCTCCAATCCATATCGTATCCGTTGACGTAGTCGAACAGATACCCGTATTCGTTGCGGAAAACGGAAACGAATGACGTCGCCGTTCGTTTGGCCTGCTCATTCAATTCCTGTGCTATCGTTGTATTACCGCCTTCGCCCAGCAGCTCGGCTGCGAAGCAAAGGGCATTGTACCATAGCGCATTGATTTCTACGACATATCCGGTGCGCGGAACGACCGGTTTGCCGTTAACCGTCGAGTTCATCCATGTCACAGCTTTCTCGGTGCCGTCCGTAAAAAGCAATCCGTTGTCATGAATGAACAGATTATCGTGTTTGCGCTTACGGATAAATGCCAGAATCTCTTCCAGTAAGCGGCCGTATTTCTGCCGGCATTGTTCGCGCGTGGTTTCTTTGGCATATTGTTGTATCGTCCATACAGCCCACAATAAGACGTCGGGATGCTCTATCTCGAAGATGTTCTTGTCGAGTGCTTCGCCGTTTATATAAGCGTGAATGGCACGCTGAGCGGTAGCCATGACCTTTTCAAAGATGTCGTCCTCGCCGATAGCCAACGTTAGCCCGGGTAGAGAAATGAACATGTCGCGAGCGCGTACTTTGAACCACGGATAGCCGGCCAGTAAGTAATAGTCATCGCCTTGTTTGTTGAGAAACTGATGGGCGGAGTTCTTCAAACAGTTGTAGAAGCTGTCGCGCGGGGTTCGGTTGGATATGGCACTATCGAACATTCGTTTCAGCGCATCCGGCGTCTCTTCGGAGATACCTGCCGAGAATACGACGCTTTCGCCCTTTTGTATGGAAAACTCGAAGTAGCCCGGTACATATAAGTCCTCTTGAAAGTGATAGCCGCGTTCCATCTCTTTCGTGTACTCAAATCCTCTGTACCAATCAGGTTGGTAATGGTATTCATTCGGTCG
>JAISIB010000177.1 GCA_031262265.1 Prevotellaceae bacterium | reverse complement strand
AAGCAACAGATTGACGACGCCATGCGGTTCGAACAAGCCAAATGTATTCGTTGCGGCCTATGCGTGTACAACAGCGACAACGGATTTACGTTCAAAGACCGAGGATTCGGTATGCAGGTGGTCATTCCCGAAGAGAACAAACCCAACGTCGGACAAGCATTGGCAAAGCTATGCCCTACCGGAGCTATCTACTTGAAACAACTGCTCACCGTATTTCTGATTACTTTATTTATCTCGTGCGCATCGGGTACAAAATCGTCCGTTTCGGGTAATATGAATTGGAAACTCTTTCGCGGCGATGCAGCACTAAGCGGCTACACCGACACACCTTTGCCCAAAGAGCCCGTACTCCTGTGGACGTACCAAGGAGGCGTGCGTACGGTTTCGTCACCGATTGTAGATAATGGCACAACGGATTGGTGCGATCGGCGCGGACTCGTCAAAGGCGTAAACATCCACGGAGAACTGAGTTTTCAGTACGATCTGCAAACTGCAGTCGAAGCCACGCCGATGATTTGCGACTCCGTACTGTATATCGGCCGCATTGATGGATTTATGAGCGCGATTTCTCTTATCAGTAGGGATACACTTTGGAA
This sequence comes from Prevotellaceae bacterium, assembly GCA_031262265.1. Lineage (GTDB taxonomy): Bacteria > Bacteroidota > Bacteroidia > Bacteroidales > Bacteroidaceae > JAISIB01. The sequence continues at coordinate 5,432 of JAISIB010000177.1, read as the reverse complement.
TTACGAGACGCTGGGACAAATCTCGGCCTCACCCAACAAGATGACGTTCGAGGGCAGGCAGGCCGTAGTCTTCGGAAGTTATGACAATTACCTCTATTGCGTGGATACACAGGGTACGTTGCTAAATAAATTTGAATCGGGCTATTATTTAAACGGAGCGGCGGCTCTGTGGAAAGATTACGTGATTTTCGGCGGATGCGACTCGTGGGTGCGCATTATCAACTGCAAAACAGGTATCCCCTCCGATTCTTTGCTGTTGGACGCCTATGTTCCGGCTTCGCCGGCCATTATGGGCGATTACTGCTATGTAGGTGATTACTCGGGCAACATCTATAAATTACTTTTGGAGCACGGAAAAATAGTTCGCCACAAAAAGATAGTGGCAGAGAACGCTGAGAACGGTTCTTTTGTAGCCGTCCCCGCGATTTCCGAAGAGGCTTTTTATTCCTTTTCCGGTGAGAGAAACTTGCAGGCCATAAGTCGTGTGGACGGCAGACTCCTTTGGAAGTATATGCTGAAAGGAAATGTCGGCGAAAGTTCGCCGGTGGTTTGCAAAGACAAGATTCTCGTGTGCACAAAGACGGGCATCGTTTCCATATTAGACGCCGAAACCGGTCGTTTGCTGTGGGAATACGACACGGGGGAACAAATTATCGGGTCGCCTGCCGTTATTAAAGATCACTTCCTGATACTTACGAGCAAAGGCACGCTCTTGTGTTTTGGCAAATAGTTTGTTGTTTAGCTATTAAAGCCGAAAAATCGAAGGAGCGACGTTGCGTTTTCTCCATTCGTGCGTCTTCTGTGTATAATATCACTTAAACAACAAAAATATGAGACAGAAAATTCTATTAGTAGTATTACTACTGAGTGTAGCAACGTTCGTTCGGGGACAAGAAAACATGGCTAACCAACCTTCTATGGAGACTTACAACGTATTACGGGCGGCGTATCTGCAAACCGAAGGTGCCAAAGAGTATGTGCGAAACGAACGTCGGGATACGCTACCGAGTTTTACCTATATGAACGCGGACGATAGCAATTTACTACGCGTGCGGGCGTATTTCCGATTGGATAGCGTAGCCGGCATGGGAGACGAGCTTTCCAAGATCAAGAATCTGCTGACTTTCGTACACAATACGATCAAGCACGACGGAGAGCGTCCCAATCCCAAACGTATGAACTCCATCGATCTGGCTGAGGCCTGCAAAGACGGCTCACGCGGCTTGAATTGTCGAGGGTTGGCAATCGTACTAAACGAGTGTTATCTGGCCATGGGATTCAAGTCTCGCGTAGTTACCTGCATGCCGAAAGTATATATCAACGATTGCCATGCAATCAACGTCGTTTACTCTGAGTCTTTGCGCAAATGGATTTGGGTTGACCCAACTCATAATGCGTGGGTGACCGATGAAAACGGCACGATGCTCAACATTCAAGAAGTGCGCGAACGTCTGCGCACGGACAGCCCCCTCGTATTGAACGAGGAAGCCAATTGGAATAATTATATACGGATTACGAAACAAGAGTACCTCGATCAATATATGGCGAAGAACCTCTATTATCTCTCTTGCATCCTGCATAATGAGTATGGCCAGGAAGACCGACCTTATAACCCGATTAAGTATGTCGCACTCATGCCTATCGGGTACACCAACGAGATGAAAGCCGGCAGTTACATCGTCAATGATGACGAATGGTTCTGGCAATCGCCCACGTAATGAACCTCTAACGAGCCTACGGTTACCGGTATTGAAGCTGAGGCTCATTATGAATTGAGCAAAGATATTGACTAATGAGCCTACGGCTCACCGGTATTTGAAGGCCGTCATACTTCGTGAAACTTAGCCGCTTTGTTACTCCAACAAGCGGCTTTGTTGTTGAAATAAGAAAGCCGGAAAATAAAATAACGAAGGAAGTTAATACAAGCACTTCGTTACTTACTCATATAGATAGCATTGCCCTTTCGTTTTCACCCCCTCAATTTTCTTTTTGCTCCTACGAATGCAGACGATCAAAGGAGAATATGCTATATTTGCACATCATGTTAAACAGCAGAGGGAACGTAATGGCTTTCATAGAATTAACTAACATACGGAAAGGGTATCCGGACGGTAATAAACGCTTCAATCATATTTTGAAAGAAGTAAATCTGAGCATCAAAAAAGAAGAATTCGTAGCTATCAAGGGAAGTTCGGGTGCGGGAAAGACGACACTGTTATCTATCCTTGGGACACTGCTCCGGCCGGACGCAGGAAATTATCTGTTGGACGGACAAAATATGATTGACCCACATGCTGATTACGCTGCCATACGCAATAAATGGATCGGCTTCGTATTTCAAGACCATCGCCTCCTACCTCAATTCACTGCGTTGGAGAACATATTGCTCCCACTACTTGCGTACCAACCACAAGCCGATGCCGAAACTATCGAATATGCCCGCCAATTGATGGCACTGACGCATATCTCCGGCGTAGAAGCACAATATCCGCACACTTTATCGGGCGGTGAAGCCAGCCGCGTGGCAGTTTGTCGCGCTTTGGTGTTGAAACCGATCCTACTTCTCGCCGATGAACCGACCGGACAGTTGGATGCAGAGAACGCCAAGAATGTGGCGAAACTACTTGCCGACTTAAATCAAAGTTTGCACACGACCATCGTAATGGTTACGCATTCCGATGAAGTTTCTTCGGTCGCCCATCGGATAATGACGCTCAAAGACGGTATGATCCTCGCATGAAACTCGGAGAACAGATACGCAAAAACATCGCATATTACGCCCGCTACTACAAATTAGTAGCGACGGCGGTACTTATCACGGTAGCTGTAATCACCGGAAGCTTGGCTGTCGGCGACTCCGTGCGCGCTACGTTAATAAAGCGCGTCACGGAGCGATTAGGCGATACGGAAACGATCATTTTCTCGCGTCATTCTTTCATCGACGAGCAACTGGGAGAAAGACTTTCCTCCGTATCGAACGCAACCGTCAGAGGGATGCTGCTCACCAACGGTTTCGTCTCACAAAACGGAAAACTTATTCCGGTTTTCGTGTGGGGGACGGACGAATATTCTATTCCCGAAGGCTCGACCAAGTTGAATGACGCACTCATGCAGGAGCTGGGACAGCCCACGCTTGACGCGTTGGTATTGCGACTGCCAGCTACGGGATTAATACCCTCAGGTTCTTTATTTGTGACTGATACGTACACAACGAGCATGCGCCTCTCTTACGCAGGCGTTGTGCCTGTGGCAGAAGGCGGGAATATCAGTATGAAAAACGAGCAACAGCTCCCGCTTAATATCTTTGTCAATCGGAAAGAGTTGGCGGAAGTCATGAAGACATCAGGCAAAATTAACTTATTGCTGTCAGATAAGCCGATTACGACCGAACAACTACAAAGCGCATGGAATGTCCGGATGTCCGGATTGTCTGTCGCGCAGAGAGACAGCTTTACGGAAATTACGTCCGACCGCGTCTTTCTGCAAAATGAGGTAGTACGTACGCTTTATAGCGACAATCATTCTCCCAATCGCCTGTTTTCTTATCTGGCCAACACCATCAAATACGATAACAAGGCTATCCCCTATTCATTTGTCACCGCCTTAGACCGCTATCAAGGAGAACCGCTACAATCAGATGAGATTATCTTGTCCGATTATACCGCGATGCGTTTGCGAGCAAAGGTGGGAGATAATGTTCGGATGTCGTATTTCGTTTCCGAAGACTTAAAAACGTTGAAAACCGACTCGCTTTTGCTGCGAGTAAAGCTCGTCGTTCCACTCAGCGAGTTGCGCGCCGATACGACGCTAAGTGCTGATTTTCCCGGCCTCTCCGATGTGAAGCGTTGCACCGAGTGGGATAGTGATTTGCCAATTGATATGAGTCTTATCACCGATGAAGATGAACGCTACTGGGAACGTTATCGTAGTACGCCCAAAGCCCTTGTTGCGTACGCCGCCGTTTCTGCCGATTGGAGTAATGCCTACGGAAGTGCTACGGCTTTGCGCGTAGCAAATCTCACTCCCAACCTGTCAGGTTTGCAGCCGGAAATGTTCGGCATTATAGAAATAGATTCTCCCCGCGAGTTTGGTCTGTTCGCAGCAAAGCATGGCGTTGATTTTTCCGGCTTATTTCTGGCACTCGGATGCTTTATTATTTTCTCAGCCTTGTTACTTATGAGCATCCCGCTCTCAGAAATGCTGTATCAGCGGCGACATGAAATCACATTGCTAAAAGCTATCGGATATACCAGGCAACGCATCGCAAAAATGTTGTGGCGCGAAGCAGCACCCATCGTGCTGGTTTCGTCTATCGGCGGAGTAATTACCGGATTACTCTATACGGCCATTATTATGTGGTTGCTGGGCAACCTATGGCAAGGAGCTACGCACACGGACGGGTTCTCGCTCTCTCCGAACCTGATAACGCCGGTGATAGGTTTGGTCATAGGCATCGGATTGTCGTTGCTTATGCTACGTAGTGCTATTCATCGCAATCTCAAAGAACGGCCGCAGCCGCTCATTGCCCATCAAACTACCAAGAAACAGCGGATAATAGCAATCATCTCCACTGTTCTTACGCTATTCCTTATCGGCGTGAATCTTTTCTTTCTTCGATCTGTCACGCTCTTCGTAGCGGTTGGCGTGCTATTACTTGCTACAGCCACTTTCTGGGGAGACTATATCGTTTGTCGCAACGGAACGAGTGCTATCTGTCGTTTTCGTCCGAACAAGTTAGTATGGAACACCTTATTTGCCGGTCGCAAACAAAATTTACGTTCTTTCTTATCGTTAGCAATCGGGGTCTTCATCGTATTTTCCGTTGGGCTTAATCGGCAAGGCTTTGCGGATAGTATGCAATTACGCACCGGGACAGGCGGTTACTCCCTATGGTGTGAAAGCACCGTACCCATTTATCACAATATGGCAACGCCCGACGGACGCGAGAAGCTATCTCTGACGGATTTGTCAGACGCTGAGATCGTGCAGTGCTTGCGTTATAGTGCCGACGAGGCCAGTTGCCTAAACCTCAACAAAGTCACGACGCCGACCATACTTGGCATAGACATGAACGCACTGTCGGCGAGTGATTTTCAGGTGACAAAACATATTTTCTCGGATACGCGTGAAGATTTCTTCCGACAAATGCAACAGAAGCAAGGCGCAGTGTATCCGGCATTGGTCGACGAGACCGTGTTGATGTGGAGTTTGGGCAAGACGTTAGGCGATACGCTGTATTACGAGAGCGACCACGGACAGCGCATCGCCGTTCGATTGGTCGGCCTGCTTGCCAATTCGGTCTTTCAAGGGAATATACTCATTGACCGCCGTTTGTTTGGTGAGATCTGGCCGGAAACGACCGGTAGCGAGGTATTCTTGCTAAAATTGAAAGAATCGGAGCAAACGGAGGCAAAAGCATTGCTTGAACAGAC